>CAYTSF010000090.1:0-11123 GCA_964440335.1 uncultured Leptospirales bacterium | reverse complement strand
AAGGACAAAAAGAAAGATAAGAAAGATAAAGACGACGACAAAGACAAAAAGAAAGAAGACAAAGATAGTGACAAGGACAAGAAGAAGGATAAAAAGGATAAAGAAGATAAAAAAGTTAAGCATAAAAAAGAGGCAGATGAAAAAGAGATCGGAGAAGATGACAAGGGCCGCATGATCTATGAAGGCCCCAGGGGGGGACGTTATTACTACACCGATCATGGAACAAAAGTATATATTGACCAGGACAAATAAACAGCATTTCAGCCCGGCTAATCACCGGGCTGAAGTTTATGTGGATATTTTTATAGTAGAATAGCATCGGCAGCCAGGCTATTGATGAAAATGTTCTCTCACTTTTTCACCAATATATACATGCCTGTAAGGTCTGAGCAATAGAAGAAAAAGTCGTGGGATAAAGGTCGGAAAATGAAAATAATAAATCTTATATGCATGCTCATGGACAGGCTTGAACACTTCATCGAATCGTCAAGGGCCAGGTCCATTATCGGCACATTCCTTGTTATATCTTTTCTGCTGGGGCTCATCTCGGTTGAGATGAATATAAGAGGGTTCATGCCGCGGTTTCTCTCAGCCCATATCCCCATGAAACACTTTGTGATCATCGCACAGGTTTTCACCCTGATTCTCTGCTTTGAGGTCATGAGCCTGGTGCTGAGCTTTATCCATTCAGTTTCAATCTCCATGGGAAAGCAGATAGAGATACTCTCACTGGTTCTCCTGAGGGATATTTTCAAGACGTTCTCAAACTTCAACGAGCCCATTGAATGGGTCCAGATAAAACCTTTTCTCCTTCCAATGGCTTCAAGTGCTATGGGCGCCTTTGTTATTTTCATCATCCTGGGATTCTACTACAGGCTGCACCAGTCCAGGCCAATATCCAGCGATGAAAATGAAACAAAGGCTTTCATTAAAATCAAGAAGAGCATATCCTTTTTCCTTCTTATCAGTTTTATAATCATCATAGTTTATGAAGCCTTCCAGTTTCTCAGCACAGGCCTGCCCAACAAGGCATTCGAAACATTCTACACCATACTTATCTTCAGCGACATACTGATAATCCTCTTTTCCATGAGGTACAGTTCAAATTACATTATAACTTTCAGGAATTCGGGCTTTGCTGTGGCCACAATTTTTATGCGGCTGGCCTTAATGTCCCCGCAACCATACAGTTCCCTGATCGGAATAGGCAGCGCCTGCTTCGTTGTGGGGATAAGCAGGCACTACATGTACTGCACAAAACTCGATTCATGCGACTGAAAGCTGAACCACCCCAGTAAAGAGGCTGCTCGCAAATGGAGCGCCCTCGTTACTGCCGGATACCCCTTAACCATAAAGCGAGTGATCGCTCACTCAATCATGCTTGACAAAATTATTCACCTTTGACTAAAGTTGTACCATGGGATGGGCCCCGTGAAATTCTTCACCGGAACCATCTGAAGTTTATAGAGAAAACACAGGAGGATCAATGGAATGAAACAGCTTAAACTCATACTAACAACAATGCTTGTTATATGCTCATCGGGCCTGTACGCACAGATCGTAAACCTTTCGAACATGAGCGCGGAGTGGCAGAGAACAGGCAACCGTAATGCGGCAATTGACGCGGCGGACATCATCTTCTACAATCCCGCGGGCCTCACGAAACTGGCCGACGGAATACATATCAATGCAAGCAACCAGACTCTCATCAGGCTGCCCGAGCATACTGCCGACTACTCTGCCTGGGGAGACAAAGAGAGAACTTACTCTCACGAAGGCACAGACTGGTTTCTCCCGGACCTGTATGCAGCATATAAAAAAGACAACTGGGCGGTATTTACCGGTTTCTTCATCCCCGCAGGAGGGGCGAGCGTAAATTACACTGCCGGTTCGCTGACAACACAAATGCTACAGATCCAGGCAAACTTTAACACAATGATCGGTTCAGGTTATAGTTTTGACAGTTTTAAAAACCAGTCCCTTGAGGCGAGCTCAATTTATATGGGAGCACTCCTGGGTGGAAGCTATGCCATAAACGACATTGTATCTTTAGCAGCAGGCGTAAGGTACATCCATGTAATGAACACAACAAAAGTTGAAGTGAGCGGCGTAGATAATGACACACCTGCTAATAACAGGACTTTTAAAGTCGATACAGAGGATACGGGTAACGGATACAGCGGTGTTATAGGCGTCAACATTACCCCCTTACCCGAACTTAATATCGGCATGAGGTACGAAACCGTTACTAAGATCGAACTGAAAACCGATGTAAACAGGGATGACATAGGAATAGCTGAAGACGGAGAGAAGACTCCGGCAGATATGCCTGCAGTTTTCGGCATCGGTGTGGCATATTCCGTTATACCCGAACTTACTCTCGAAGCGGATTTCACATACTATTTCCAGTCACAGGCAGACTGGGGCAAGGATGACAATGGCGATTCATACTCTGAATTTGCCGGCGACTGTTACGGAACGGGTATCGCTGCAGTATATAAGGTTAACAATGAAATTACTGCAAGCATGGGTATATGTTATACTGCGTTTCTCTGGGATGATGAGGCGGCATATTACGCGAAGTTCGGCTCATTTGAAACTCTCTACAGCGACAATATCGCAATTCTCATTGGCGGGGCTTATGAGGTAACAAAGGGAATAAAAATAAACCTGGCATACAACTACACATGGTGGAAGAGCGAGACGATTGATTTCAAATACAGCATACTTGCCGAAGTACCGGTAAAGACGGAAAATGCAACACACATAATTACCCTGGGGGCTGACTGTACCTTCTGATCAGCATACCGGCAGGTGTTATCACCTGCCGGCCTTTGATGCCTGCCTTGAATATTTCCTCACATAAACAAAACGCATGAGGGCTGACTCCAGTCTCCCTATGAAATGCAGTTTACCCAGGTAGCCGCCCTGGACATGGATCAGCGCCCCCTTCTCGGCAATTATCGCAGCGGCAACGGCATCATCCATACATGACCCTGAACAGAGTATCCCCTCCCCTTTTATTGTAACAGCGCTTCTGCTCCTGAAAAGCTTCGTGATCTTCCCTGTATCTGATTGCATGCAGCTCTTTATATCTATCCCTATTATCTGCGCTATGTCGTCCACATAGGGCTTTAGAGTTTCGCCTGTTTCACATACTGTCTTTGAATATGCGGCGCGGTTAAGGATGAGAACATTTATGTGCCTGTTTTTATTCATGACAGATGAGGCAATGCCTGTGAGTGCATCGGGCATATCCGCGCCGCTGTTCACCGGTATGGAAATAAAATCATCCGGCGTCAGATTCACAAGGGAGGAATTGCTCCTGTTCATCCACAACATGCCGCCATCCCTGAACCAGACGCATCCATCGCCCGACAGCAGACCGGACTTTACAGCACCTGTTATATCCTCTCTGACCATTGAAACAAGATCTTCCCTCACCATAACGCTTACACTCCATAGGCCTTGAGATAGCTGCTGCATATTTCTTCGTCAGCCGGTTTATTCAGGCCTGAAACAGCTGACATCCTGCTTCTTATGAAAGACAGGCACGTATCCTCCAGCGACCTTGAAACTTCGAATGCCTCGTCCATGTCATTGCCTATACACACTGCACCATGGTTTGCCATGAGTGCGCACATCCCGCTTCCCAGGGCCTTCACGGTCTCCCTGGTAAGCTTCCCGGTACCCGGCAGCCCATACCCGCCGCATAAAATTTTACCTGAGCGGAGAACCTCCATGGCCCGAAGTTCACCAACATCCACTGTGACACGCGCAGCAGCGCATACTGACGCGTATAGCTGGTGAGTATGTATGACAGCACCCGTGTCCGGCCGCTCCCGGTAAATGGCTGCATGGAGCTTACGTTCACCTGAAGGTTTCACTTCGCACTGCCACTTACCGGTTACTATGTCCATGACCGCAACATGTTCGGGCCTGATATCCTCGTACCTTATACCGCTGGGTGTTACTGCCATTGTACGTTCATCTATCCGCATGCTGATGTTTCCCCAGGTGCGCGCAACAAGGCCCTCTGCCGCAAGGCGGAGCCCGGCCTGGCATACAGACCTGCGTATGGCATCGATGTCAATCTTCATGAGGCGCTGACTCCTTCAATATTTTTAAACACCCGGTCAAATGCGGCCAGTGCCTTATCTATGTCCTTATCAGTATATGCGGCGCTGGTGTAGAGACGGGAACCGGCAAGGGTCACTATCCCCTCTGCCATGTACGCTGCGCCCATCTCCTCCATTACCTGCTTGCGTGCCTTGATCTCTTTCATCTTGCCGGCGATCTCCCAGAACCTTGCAAAGTTTATATCGAAGAGCATTGTGCCCACAGTCTCAAGGTGGCAGATTGACCCCTGGTTAAAGGCCACGAATGGCAGGTTATACTTCTGCATAATCTTCTGCAACCCATTTGTGAGACGATCCCCCATTGCTCCTGATTTTTCGCAGGCTTTTGTACGCTCTATCTCTTTAAGGGTGAAATAACCCGCCGCAGAAGAGAGGGGATTTGCTGCCATGGTACCGCCGACCAGGGCCTTCTTCGCGCCTGCCTCGAGTCCAGCTGCAAGAAACTTCATGTATTCCCTTTTGCCGCCAAGGCCCCCTGCCGACGGATAACCCCCGGCAACCACCTTACCAAAGACCGTAAGGTCAGGCTCAACTCCGAAGTACCCCTGCGCACCGGAAAGGCCGATGCGGAAAGCAGTCACAACCTCGTCGAATATCATGAGCGCGCCGTATTTATCGCAGAGTTTCCTGACTCCCGCATTAAAGTCTCTGCTCAGCGGGCGTGTCCCGCTTTCCGGGCCAACAGGTTCGATGAGAACGGCAGCGGTTCCGCCGGAGAAACGGTTTCTCCACAAAAGCCTTTCCAGTGAATCCAGGTCATCGGGGAAAAACTCGTTGGTCTTTTTAAACACGTATGGCGGGATGCCGTGGGACTCAAAGTGCCTTGTGCCAGGAATCCTCAGGCCGTATGCCAGCATATCGCTCCAACCATGATATGCCCCGCCCATTTTCAGCACATGTTTTTTACCTGTGGCAAGGCGGGCTACCCTGATGGAGGCCATGCATCCCTCTGTACCTGAACCGAGCATCCTGAACATGTCAACCGTTGGTATATGCGATGCGATGAATTCAGCCAGGCGCAGTTCGTATTCATGAAAGAGGCCGGTCGACGGGCCGCAGGTTTTAAGCAGATCAATTACCTGGTTAAGCACCTCGGGAGGATTGGAACCCAGGACAGTGGGGCCACCCGCCTGTAAAAAATCATAGTATTCGTTGCCGTCAAGGTCATGGAGTCTGCATCCCGATGCCTTAGTGAAAACCAGTGGGAATGGAAAGTTGAACGCCAGGTTGTGCTGGACACCGCCCGGAATAAATTCCTTTGCTTCATCAATCATGGCCTTCGATTTTTTACACTTCTTTTCATAAAATGAATCGAGGTAGCTTTGCAGAGAATCCCTGCGCAGCTTTCGTATTGGCTGTTTTATTAGCGTATTCAGCCGCTCCATGACCTGCGGTACGTCCGGGTACTGTGATATGGCAAAGCCTGTTTTAATATTTTTAATTCCGGTTTCTTTCATAATCCCCCCTGAAAAATGCTTTACAAAAAGCATATGATAAATATAATAATGAGTGATTACTCACTCTGTAACGGACAGTCTCTTTTGTCAAATGTATTTTAAATAATTGCGGTAACCGGATGCAGTGAGTTCATTTATACCATAGTACACAAAGAAATGCAACAGCAATTTTTTATTTAATAAGGAAAATAAAATGGAATACGTCATAACATACGACATAGGCACAACGGGCTTAAAGACATGCCTCTACTCCCTGGGTAAAACCGTAACCCTTGCGGCACAGGCTTCGGCAGGATACGACCTTTTCATAGGGCCCGGCGGAGTTGCAGAACAGGACCCTGACCAGTGGTGGCAGTCCATGTGCAGGACAACGGCAACAGTGCTTTCCCATTCAGGAATAAAGAAAGACCAGGTCAGGGGGATTTCATTCTGTTCCCAGATGCAGGGACTTGTACTGGTCGACAGATCGGGCAGGCATTTGCGGCCTGCCATGAGCTACATGGACCAGAGGGCGGTTCTGCAGAAACAGCGGGGCCTTGAAACCGGAATAAAGATCGAGGGGATGAATCTCTTCAAACTTGTGCCATGGCTCATTATTGCGGGTGCCGTGGGTGCCAGCACCAAGGACCCCATATGGAAATACCACTGGGTCAGGGAGAACGAACCCGCTGTCTTCAATAAAATTTACAAGTGGCTCGATGTGAAGGAGTACCTCATTTCCAGGTGCACCGGTAACTTCATAATGACCCAGGACTCGGCCTTCGCAACTTTCCTCTACGATTCGCGCAGAGGGAAATACAGGTGGAGCGAAAGGCTCTGCAGAATGCTCGATGTTGACTCTTCACACATGCCGCAGGTTATACGGTCTACTGAAAGCGCAGGCGGTCTCACTGCTGCTGCAGCAGGCGAACTGGGCCTTGAGACTGGAACAACAGTCTTCGGCGGAGGGGGAGACGCCTCGCTCATAGGTGTCGGCGCAGGTGCTTCGGAAAAAGGTGACACTCACATATACATGGGAACATCGGGCTGGGTGTCGACAGTTGTTGATAAAAGAATAGTTGACACAAAACACATGATCGCATCGGTCACAGGGGCAGAGACAGGCCTGTACAATTACTTCGCCGAGCAGGAGACCTCGGGAAAATGCCTGGAATGGGTGAAGGACCACATGGCACTGGACGAAATCGGCATATACCTTGAGAAGAAGCATGTCACCGATGATCCGGAAACAGTGTACATGAGCCTTTATGACTTTCTCTGCGATTCGGTGAAGGAGACGCCTCCGGGAAGCAACGGTGTAATATTCACTCCATGGCTCCACGGCAACAGGTGCCCCTTTGAGGACCACGACGCCCGTGGAATGTTTTTCAACATAGGCCTCTCCACCGGCAAGAGGGCCATGATACGCTCCGTGCTTGAGGGCGTATGCTTTCACAAGAGGCTGATGCTCGATGCGCAGGAGGCAAAGATCAGGACATCGGAAACGATCCGCTTTGCAGGAGGTGGTGCGCTTGCGCCCATGACATGCCAGATGCTTGCGGATATAACCGGACGCAACATTGAATCAATCGAAAATCCGCAGAACGCCGGTGCCGCAGGAGCTGCCATGATATGTGCCGCTGGTCTTGGCATAATACCTTCAGTAAGGGAGGCGAAGAAACTTGTATCCGCCGTAAAAACTTATACTCCAGACGGAAAGAACCATGACGCATACATGAAGAACTACTCAGTATTCAGGGAACTTTACAGGGCAAACAGGAGATTCTTCAAAGCACTGAACGCGTAGCCGGTTCAGAACATCAGTGCCGCACCGGCGTACAGGCCGTTGTACTGCGGTACAATAAAGAATGATGTACTGTTTTCCGGCTCATATTCCTGCCTGTATTTATCCCATGAATCAATTGCGCCCGCAGGCTGTGTGAATATCTGCAGTTCACCGATAATAAAGCTCAGCAGAAAATTAACAAGGGCCTCCTTCCCCGGATCACCTCCGGCATCACGTATCTCTTCGTCATAAACTTTCCATATAACAACACCCCCTGCCGCCCCAACTGCAAAGTTCAGCATGTGCGTTATCCATGAAACACCCATTGCCTGGGCGCCGGCAGTTTCTGCAAAGAGCCTCTCTGCCTCAGCGAGCTTGCCATTTTTTTCACCGGGAGTTTCTGCGCGCATCCCGCGCAGCGTGTCCCCTGCGTAAACCGATGGCATGGGCGAAAGGAGGAGCCCCGCAAGTCCTGCAACAGACTGGAACCCTGAAACAACCTGAGTTACCTTAACCACCTCATCATCAGACGCAATGCCGATACCAAATGACACTCCGGCAGCCGCGCCGTAAATTCCGATCCAGCCGTACCACCACACAGCGCTGTATGCCTCGCTCTCATCAAACTGTTTCTGGATATAGTCAACCCGTTCAGCCTCATTGAGTTTCTCCTTCTCTCCGGCAGCAACGAGTCCGGTAAATGAAAAACCCATGCACAGCAGGCAGGTTAATGCCGTAAGTTTTATTTTCATGCAAATCCCTCACTTACCATGTTTAATCCGTCATGACAATTTCTGATTCCCTGAGCTTAAAACACATCATCGTGTTGAAGATGGTGAGGACTATGAATACTACCATGAAGGGTGTCATTGACCTTGTACCCTCTGCCCTGAAAAAATCCATCCCGAATATAAAGAGTATGCCCGATACCTGGCCCGACATGATGATGAGCCCCTGGGACATGGACTCAGGCGCAGGGTATGAAACCTCAGCGCCGTACTGAAAGCCTATGGGGCCCGCGCTCATGATGAAGAATCCGAAAACAAATCCCGACACAAGGAGCAGCCAGTACTGCGAAGCGAATGTAATGCCTGCAAGTCCCGGAAGCATGCATGCCATGGTGAGAAGTATAAACCCCCTTCGTTTCCTGTACTTATCAGAAAGCGGGGGGAGGATTGATGCGCCCGCCACGCCGCCGGCAAGCATAACAGCCGTTGTTATGCCTGATTGTACCGGCGTAAATCCGCGCGGTGCAAGAATCTCTTCAATCCAGGTAGTAATGGCATTGAACATTCCCAGGCCAATGAAGAAGAGGAGGAGCAGAATTAGCATGTCACGGTTTTTAAGCATCATTTTAAGACCCTCCACGGGTTTCATCCTCTCCTCGTGACCCGCATGGCATGGAGGCTGTGGAGGGTTCTCCCTCATGAGCAGCAGAAAAACAATGGCTCCCGCCGCAGTTATGATGCCGTAGAGCAGCATAGCTCCACCGATGCCCCGGGAAGCCACAAGCAGAGGCGTCGCAACCATGGCCGCGATTATGCCGATATACTGCCCCAGGGTGGATATACCCGCTGCGGTGGCCCGCTCATTAATGGGGAACCATTTGGCAGCAAGCCTCGTTGTGGCATTGAGGATAAAGGGCTGGGCCACGGCAAGTCCCGCCTGGGACACACAGAGCACCGTGTAGCTTGACGGGTAGAATCCCTTGAGCAGGCTGAAGGCGCCTGTAAATGCAGCACCGATGCCTATGCCTGTCCTGATGCCCCATGTATCGATTATGTACGAAGCAGGAACGCTCATGAACACATAAACTATCATGAATATCATTGAAAGGAACGCGATCCTCAGCTCCGATACACCATAAAAGGCTACAGCCTCCCTGGTCACAGGAGCGAGCATGATCCACTGCACCTCGATCAGTGCCGTTATCATGAAAAAAATTGAGAGTATTACCCAGCGGTACCTGTAGAGGCGGATTACATCGTCATTCATGTTTTATCCCCTTTTGTATTTCCGGATTGCCCGCCCCACAAAAAGTGAGCGATCACTCATTTTGTATATGGTATAAATTATTTCAAGCATAAAAAGAATTTTATTCCACCGGCTGATATTTTATTTTACAGCCATGATACATCGGTTCCCGAAATGTGGAAATTTCCGGCTGAAAGCTCCTTCATGGAAGAGCTTCGCACAGTACCGGCAACAACTTTTCGTTATGCGTTCACCATCCTCCCCCGTATTGAAATATCCTGGTACATTAAATATATTCAGGTTGAGTTATCAACCATGCAAAACTTTAGATTATTAATATGTACCTGTTAAGGATTCACTGAATATGGAGAATAAAAAAAACAGCCGGATATCCATGACACAGAAGTGCGCGGACCTCATCAGGGCTGCCGGGGATGGAGATACGGCAGCAGTGAAGATGCTACTCGAGCAGGGAGCCAGTCCCGACAGGATAAAGAAAAATGAAGACGGAGCCCTGCACTACGCTGCCATGTACGGCCACATGGAGATAGTCAGATTACTCGTTGACAACGGTGCCGATGTAAACAGGAAAGGTTCATACGGAAGGACACCGCTCATGTATGCCGCTTCAAGCGCCGCATCTGCGGAGATGACCAGGTTCCTCCTTGATAACCGGGCAAATGTGAACATGGTTAACCAGTCAGGAGATAATGCACTCTATGAGCTTATCACCAGCGATAAAGATGATGCATCAATTGCCAGCATGCTCATAGATGCGGGAATAAGCCTTAAAACACAACATAAATCATACGGCACGCCGCTGCACTGGGCAGCATTCTGCGGCAGGATGGCCATAGCCGAAGCGCTCATTGCAAAGGGTGCAGATGTGAATGCAAAGGATAAGGATGGCGAACCCCCGGTTACAAAAGCCATGAGCAGGGGATTTACCGGCATGATAAAACTTCTCTTTAAACATGGCGCAGATCCAGAATCGAAGAACATGTTCGGGTATTCCCTGCTTGAGTATGCCACAGAAACCGACGACACAGCTTTTGTAGCAGAGATTGTTGAAGCGGCAAAAAAATTCGGCAATGCCGCGAGCCGTATAAAAAAAGCCATGTTTGAGCCTGGCGCACTGGCCACAGCTGCAGGTAAAGGGGATATTGCCATGGTGAAATTTCTTCTGAGTGCAGACATAGATGTCAATGAAAGAAGCAGCTGGGGGAGTGAAACTCCTCTCATGAAGGCAGCCTATTACGGCAGGATAAAAGTTATGGAGGTCCTGCTAGGTTCAGGGGCGGACATTGCTGCAATGGATTCCAGGGGCAACACAGCCCTTCTCCACGCGGCATGGGCCGGGTTTACTGAAGCCGCAGGAATGCTGCTGGACCATGGCGCCGACATCGACGCGAGGAATGACCTGAACTGGAACGCTCTCATGCAGGCCTGCGTCGAGGGACACACAGATACAGCGAAATTCCTGCTGGAGCGGGGCTCGCCACTTGATGTCATAGATAAAGAAAAAGGGGCAACAGCCCTGACACTGGCAGTTTTCTCCGGGAACAGCGAGCTCATTGAACTTATCAAGGCCGGGGGCGGGAAGGAACGCATAGTCAGAATGCGAAAAGAGGGCGAGCCATACTTTATGATAACAGAGTGCGGTGTATGCGAGTACATCCCGCATAAAAAAGATATAGGCCGCGTTGAAGGAATCGAAGAATTCAAGGGACTTGAAACAGTCCATGTTGAATCCGGCACGCCGGAAAGATACACCGATGTGACCGATAT
>CAYTSF010000089.1:9826-14019 GCA_964440335.1 uncultured Leptospirales bacterium | reverse complement strand
CAGTCCCAATGTGGCCGTTCACCCTCTCAGGCCGGCTACTGATCGTCGCCTTGGTGGGCCGTTACCCCGCCAACAAGCTAATCAGCCGCGAACTCATCTCCAGGTGGTAGGCCTTGCGGTCCCCACCTTTAATGGCTGCTACTTATGTAACCACCATCTTATTCGGTATTAGCGTTCCTTTCGAAACGTTATCCCCATCCCGGAGCCAGATTATTCACGTGTTACTCACCCGTTCGCCACTCTCACACCTAAGCAAGCTCAAGTGCTACCGTTCGACTTGCATGTTTAAGACGCGCCGCCAGCGTTAGTTCTGAGCCAGAATCAAACTCTCCATGATATTATAATCATTTTAAATTAGTTTCTTATTATCAAAAAAAATTGATTTGTTTAGCACAAACTTAAGCTTTTTCACGTCAAATACTACTCAGTTTTCAAAGAGCAAACCTTTTCGCAAGGTCTAAAAATAAGCAAAAAAAATCCCCTAACACACTTCTCCTTAAGATTACCAATTTGCATTAGTTCTAAACAAAGAGCAGTTGTTACGGAGATTCTGACACTTTACTAATTCTAGTAGTTTTCAGATTCTGCTTACTTACCTTCGGCTCTCGCCTCAGGTTTTACCAATCTAATCTGACACGTCTTCAGCATCAAGCTTTTTTTATTTTTTTACAGAATTTTTTTCAACCCCGCAAAAAACTCAAGCATCACTTGCATGCTTACCGCATCAAACGTGTTGGACATTAGTTTCATACATCTTCACTGTCAAGAAAATTAATTTCAAAAATTATAAAATTTTTAATTTAAATGCCTGCAGACACGGTATTATACTTCGGAATACGGGGTAAAATATTTAACAAAAATCTACCGCTGAACCTCATCATCTGCCACAATGGCTGACCCCCTGTCGCCGAAACCGGTAACATCAATGAGGAGCTTCACCGCCACCAGTACAACAGCAAGCGCGTACGGTGCTCCGGTGAGCAGAATCCCGCCTGCACCGAAAATTATCAAAAAGTGCGGGGCGATAACAGCGCCGAATGAACGGTTAATCAGTACCGATGGGTCGCCATTCGTGGATTTTACGCGATAAACAACTGCATAGATTACCACTGCGAGTATTACAAGAAAAGTAACGGCAAGACTTGAGCTTATTTCAGAAGGAAGGTTTATGGAAGAACCGGTGATCCAGTCAAAGAAAGCGTCAATGAATGCATCGCTCACCCTGTCGGCTTTTGATGTGATTGCGGCAAGGACAAGAAAAAAAACTGTATGCACAAACAGAAAAAAACCGTACACAAAAAGGTACCTCCCCATGAACACTCTGCTACCTTTTTTGCGCCAGATATAAAACAACGCAACAGCCGTTACAACAAACATCAGAGCCTCTTCAATCCAGTAACCCGCAGCCATGAGCATGGGAGACCATTTTGCAACAAGAACTCCCCAGCCAAAATAAGCGGCTTCACACAGTGAACTTATACGCCCGGCAATTTTATTGAATTTTTCCATGATAGCAATATGCGCATTAAAGATGCAGATGTCAAAAATTTTTTATGCATGGCGCTGAATCATATACCTTTGTGCTTAAAATTCATATGGCGTATTAGCTGAATTTTTTCAACCGGTTGCCAGATCAATAGACTTGTTTCCAAACTGGCGCCTGATACCTTCAGAAAGCCCCCCTTTAGACCCGGTAAAAAGAAAGGAAACAAGTCTAATAATCAACGCGCTGGTTATTACTTTAAGAGCAAACCCGGCCGGGAGCCGGGTTTGCCTGACAGAGGAATGAGTATTTATTTTAACAGAGATTATGCTGCGTTGCGGTTACGAATCCTCCTGGCGAACCTTCCCGCATAAATAAGCGAAAGGGGAATCATCATGATAAAGATGAGACCCAGCAACTCTGACGCAAACCCTGAGGCAGTGCCCCGGTACTTTGCGGCTGAAGCGGATGTTCCGCAACCCGTTGCCCCGCCATCAAGGAGATAGGCATCGGCATCATCATTGTCGCCGATCCAGGCCCATGTTGTGCCTTCATTCGCTTTGTTCGCTGATGTAAACTCAACTTTAGCCTGGTGCTTCTCGTCTATGACAATTGTGTTGCTCGACGGCTGAAGTATCGGAAGCAGGTGCGGGAAGTCTGATGCCGAAAGGCTGATCCTGATCCTGTGGCCTTTTTTGAAGACGTTGCATGTTGGCCAGAGCTCGATTGTGTACTGGTAAACCTGCCCTTCTGTTATCGCTTTCGGGTTTATGTCGGGATTGCGATAGAACGGGTCAAAGGGAACATACGCGGGATCAACCGCATTATCGACAACCTTCTGCCTGTTATACCATGGGCCCTCATAATACACGGTGGTTTTTCCCGAGGGGTCATAGGGCCTGTGCCATGCGGAGAGCCAGCCCGATGTTATGTTGCGCGCACGTCCATCCTCGAACACATCGTTAAGCTCAGCAACCCACTGCACATCCTTTTTCTTCATTGAATCGAGCATGAGGTTACTGTCTATGTTCAGGGCTGCCTTGATTGTATCTATCGCCATATTAACAGCCAGGGTTGTGAGCGCGTTTCCGAATTTTGTTTTTGCCCAGAATGTAACTGTAAGCGGTCCTGTAACCTCAACATCCTCGCTCAACTCTTCGGTAGTAAAGGTGAGACATGTCTTCTCATCGCTCCTTTCATCTTCGTAGAACTGGTACTCGTCGATGTTTTTACCCAGGAAATACTTGGATATATCCGCAATGAGGGCCTCCATGCCCATGAGCCACCTTGTGCTTGCCCGCGACTTGAGACCGGTGAGCTCCAGGGGATTGTGCTCAAGAACAGGGTTTGTCCCGCTGTAATCAGGAGAAGTTGAGAGGCCGTAATTATTATCAGTATATTTTTTGGGGACCAGCCACCATGGTTCATCGGTGTACCAGTCACCCTCTACAGCTGAAGGATTTTTCTTGGTGAGATAGAGGGTCTTCTTCTCTGTCCTGCCGGCATCAAGAGGCCAGGTTTTTTCACCCCGCCACCTGTTCTCTCCCATAACAAAGAGCATTACAGGATACTCATCCATTACCGGGTCATCTATGCCCTTGATTTTCCAGTCAAACCATCGGGCCGTCAACTTGCTTGATAGCACGGAGTTGAGCCCTATGCCCGTTGCCCCCTCAAGGTGATAAAACTCACCAACAATGAGGCGCTTGTCGGACTGATCAGTGGCGCTGAGCCCGTACTGGTATGTATTGAATGTGCCGCGCGTGAAGATGTCGAACCAGCCGCCGATTTCCAGGACAGCAAGTTTTGGGGATATCACCTTGTTGCCTTCAGAGAATCCCCACCCACCGGAAGGCTTCACCGGCCAGTATATCATTGCAGACCTTGTTTTATAAAAATCACCATCGGTCATATGGTCAACATCCATAACCCATCCCGTTGTTGTAGCCATCTGTTTCGCATGGGCTATAATTGTTTCTGCCGCAGAGCTGAGGTTGTCGGTCATAACCGAACCGTCATCACCGAAAATAATCAGTGACGGCAGCAGGCCAAGTATATCAACAATGCCAAGCCACATGGGTATGAAGAGAAGGTCCAGGTTGCCGCCATGCATCACTATGTCTTTATAAACGTCAGCCATTGGAACCTGGGGCATTATGGCCTTGAGGTGCAGAGGCTCACCGGTTGCGGGATCCGTGTCAACAAGCCCGGCTGTGAGCAGCTGGATTATGCCGAGATAGGAACCTCCGACCATCCCCACCTTTCCATCTGACCAGGACTGGGACGGAATGAAATTATCCACTATGTATTTAACGTCATACTGCTCTACCAGCCCGAAAGATTCCCACAGGCCCCCGGATGAACCAGTACCGCGGATATCAATCGCAAGGAAGTTATACCCTGCGGATACCGCTGCCACGTTAAACATCATCATGATCTCCCTGCGGTATGGACATGCCAGCAGGATTGTTGGAAGCTTCTCCCCTCCGTTGGGCTTAACAAGTGTGCCCCAGAGTACCGTATCAGATGTTGCGTGGGGGTTTGCTGATTTCGGTATTATTATCTGTACGTTAAGATCAATTGTAACATTGAACACATTCTTCTTTGCGAGTTCACTCACAACTGTTTCACCGGTATCCGCGCTGAGAACACCGCTGCCGGAGCGTAAAGAGGTGTTTACTGAACCATCTGGCATTACAGGGTCAACATT
>CAYTSF010000089.1:7683-9726 GCA_964440335.1 uncultured Leptospirales bacterium | reverse complement strand
TCTGAAATTTCATCCTGAATCATAATTTAAGAAAGATTTTTTTAAGAAAAAATTATATAAGAATCGATTTTAAGCCTGAAAAAATGCAATATGTTCTATTTTATAAATAATTCTTATGCTGCTATCAGATATTTTTAGGGGCATGTCTTTTTTTAAATTTTGAGGGGGACTCACCTGTCAGCTTCTGAAACCATTCGTAAAAAGGAGCTGAGGAGTTGAAGCCTACTGCATAAACAATATTTATAATGGTAGCCTCCGGGTCATGCAGCAGCAGTCTCCTGGCCTCCTCAATCCTGTAGGTGTTTATAAAGGAGTTGAAGTTCTTATTGTACTTCTCATTGATTATCTGCGACAACTGGTATGGTTCAATGGCGAGCAACTCTGCCAGCCTGTTCAGGCTGATGGAATCATCAATGAATACCTTCTCCTTCTCAATGAGATAGTCAAGACGTCCGAGAACATCGGAAAGGTCGATGTTTCTGATCCTTGACTTTTCGTACCTGCTCTTCTCCTCCTCTGACCTCAGCGCCCTGAAGTAGTTTTCATGGCCAGTGGACATGTAGTATATAAGAAGCACCGTAAAGAGAAGTACCACCGAGAGCCCTTCGATAATTGCATGGTAAAACAGTTCTGCATTGCTTACAAAATTGTTTATGAATACTGATATGCAGTAAAGAAAACTTGCAAAAGAGAGAAGTACGATGATGGCTAAAAGTATGGGCGGAATTTTGTTCTTACGGATATAGTTAATATCGAGGAGAAAGGAACATTCTTTCAGGAATGCTATGACGTATCCGACCCCGTCGAGGACAACCTTGACGATGACGATGGAATAATATGTTTGCATGAAATTGCCGGACCTGAACGAAGGAGGGTTCTGCATCACTATCATCTTCGTGGTTTCATCTGCGGCAACAAGCGGGATTATGAGAATGATGACGATTATCACGGACATCGAATGCAAAGCATCCTTTTTTCGCAGCTTAAAATTTCTCCAGAAGACGGATTTGAAGCTGAGGTAACAGGCCGGGCCCGCCAGGCACAGGAATGGCAGGTGCAAAAAGCCAAGGTACGGGTATTGCGGGAGCATACCTGTTACAATGAGCCCGCTGTAATACTGGCATATACCTACGCAGAAGAGAAAGGCGGCGAACATGTAGTTGAAGAACCTGCGGTCTCTCTCCATGAGCTGCCCTATTGCAAGAGTGCATGACATGGATCCGCCGAAGAAGATTAAAAAATGACTGAACGAATGCAGCATGAATCCGCCTGTTACTCCTTGAATAATTCCGCTATGAACCATATTTCTGTTCAGGTCACCGGGCCAGCAGAAGTTAACCAGGCGATGATAGCGTATAATCCGGCAGAATAATCAAATTGTATTTCACAACAAGTCTGCTGATTACAGGTGATGCCGATCAGCCTGGTTTACATAAAATAATTACAATGTTTCAGTAAATCAAGCGAAACTCCGGATTCAGTTATCACACCAGCGTCACTGTAATGCTGTTCAATTATCTATACTGGACTTGTTTCCGAACTGGCATTTGATACCTTCTGAAAACCTGAAGGGGGATTTTTTAAGGGGCTCCGCCCTTAACCCGGTAAAAAACAGGAAAGTAAACAAGTCTACTGGTTGACATCCACACCGGCTGGTGTATCATTGCTGCACGATCAGGAGCCGACATATCCGGGTTCGCTCCAATTATACGCTTAATGGAAAGGCCCGGCACAGCAAAGGATGTTACTGTATTCTCATTCCGGAGATTTTATGGATAAACAGCTTCGAGATTATTCATACTACAAGATGACACGGGGGATGTGCGGCAGGTGCAGGTCCATTGTCAACGCGCGGATTTATGAAAAAGACGGAGGGGTCTTTCAGCAGAACATGTGCCCTCAGTGCGGAAACACAGAGACCATGATCGCAGAGGATAGCAGGTGGTACTTTGAAAACATAAACTTTCAGGTAAGGACCACTCCTCCAGAAAAAATAAACACGCCGGTACGTAAAGGCTGCCCCTATGACTGCGGAATATGTTC
>CAYTSF010000089.1:0-7583 GCA_964440335.1 uncultured Leptospirales bacterium | reverse complement strand
ACGGGATCGGCGTAACGCTGCTCAATGTCATGATAAATGGCGTTAATGACCACGAGATATACGACATCATCTCGCTTTCGGAAAAATACGACAACGTGCGGAGCATCACAATTCAGAACATGACATTCACCGGCCAGGGCGGCACAAGTTTCGAGCCGCACAAAAGGCTCACGCTGGACATGGCAATGCGCCGCATTGAAGAGACATCGGCATCTGCCCTTACGAGGAAGGATTTTTTTCCACTGCCGTCATGCCATCCGTTATGCTACAGCGTGGCATATTACTTCCGCACCGGCCAGGGGCTGCGGAGCTTTACAGACATCCTGCCGAAAGAGGAGCTTGTGGATCTGCTCGGCACCAGCTACATCATGCATCCTGACGACAGGTTTAACGAAAAATTCAATAACGCAATAACAAGAAGCTGGGTTGACGAAAAGAATACAGAACTCCTGTCATTCATAAAACATCTGCTTCGTAAAATGTACCCCAAAGACCGCGCCCTGACGCCATTCGAGCGCCAGCAGATCTCAGAGGAGTCCATACTCACGGTGTATATACACGCGCACATGGACGAGGAGAACTTTGACATGTCGCGCATAGTCTGCTGCACAGACCTTGTGCCGGTTGACGGTGAACGGATGGTGCCGGCCTGCGCGTACAACCTCTTCTACAGGATGAAGGACGAAAGATTCTGGAAGGAGGGGGAATGAGCAGGATATTCATGCACACAACGAGGTCAATGTGCCCGCAGTGCGGAAAGATCGTTGACGCGAAGGTATTCACCGAAAACAGCAGGGTTTACATGGAAAAGTTCTGTCATGAACATGGCACTGGTACCGCGCTGATTTCAGGTGACTATAACTATTACTCGAAGTCCCATGAATTTATAAAGCCTGGACAGCTGCAGAGAAAATATTTCTCTGCCGTGAAAACCGGCTGCCCCCATGACTGCGGCCTGTGCAATGAGCATGAGCAGCACATATGTTCGCCGATAATTGAAATCACCGGCAGGTGCAACCTTGCATGCCCCATATGCATCGCAGAGGAGAAGAACAGGGAGGACCTTTCGTTCGATGACCTTAAACGAATGGTTGAACAGCTGCTTGAATCCGAGGGACGTATCGATGTGCTGAACCTGAGTGGAGGCGAGCCCACACTCCACAAAGATTACATGAAAATCATTGAGTACCTCTCATCCATAGACGAAATTACCACAGTGAGTGTATCAACCAACGGGCTCACTTTCCTTGAAAACGACGGGTTCATCGAATTCCATAAAAGCAACCGAGTTCTGCCGTCGCTGCAGTTTGACGGCTGCAGCGACGAAGTATATGAAAAACTCCGTGGTTCAAAACTCCTCGGGAAAAAAGAGAAGATCATTGCGAAGTTTATTGAACATGACCTGAGCTTTACGTTAATCGCTGTCATAGCCAGGGGCATAAATGACAACCTGAAAAATTTCAGATGCATTTATGACCTGTTCATTAAAAACGAGAATATACTTTCGCTGATGTTTCAGCCCCTGGTGTACAACAGCAGGCTCGGATACAATGTCATGGACAGGGTAACAATACCGGACGTGATAAAACTTGTCGCGCAGGGAAGCGCCGGAACACTCAGCGAGGACGATTTCATGCCGCTGCCATGCAGCAACGCCAACTGTTTTGCCCTGGCCCATATGCTGAAGGTCGAGGGCGGAGGCTACCTGCCATTCAAACAGTTCATCAACCAGGAGAGGTACATCAGCATCATAAAGAACAAATCCCTCTTCGGCACAGACGAGGAGAGTTTTTATGAAATACAGGATCTCATATTTGATCTCTGGTCAGATTCGGGAAACCCGGAGATGTGCCCATGCATGGCAGACTACTCAAGGCAGGCCCTGCAGTCAGTGAAGTCGATCATAAAAGAGGTGCAGAGGAACAACGATGACATTTCAGGTTCAAAAAAATCTTTCAATACCGGCAGCAGAAAAATCAAATCCGTCTACATACACCACTTCATGGACGCGGACACATTTGATATAACACGTGTAAGGCGATGCTGCACCGTTTACCCGAAGCCGGACGGAAAATTCTATCCGCTCTGCAGCTACAACAACATGTACAGGGAGAGACGATGAGGTTCTTTTTAATTGACAGGATCACAGAATGGAAGCCGGGAGAACGGGCGACTGCGATAAAAAACATTTCGCTTTCAGAGGACTTCTTCGATGACCACTTCCCGCGCATGCCTGTTATGCCCGGCGTGCTCATACTTGAGGGTATGGCGCAGATCGCGGGGCTGCTGCTCGAGGAGACAGCCAGGCGCGATTACGGCATCGAGGAGAAGGCCATCATGTCGGTCATAGACAAGACCAAATTCAGGGAGGTAACGCGCCCCGGCGACCAGCTTGTGTACGAGGCTGTGCTCATGAATTACAGCGACCTTGGCGGAAAACTCACTGTCCAGGCAATGAAAGACGGCAGGCAGGTAGTCTCAACCACTTTCACCTTCATCTTTAAAAAAATTGATGACGATTATCTGAAGAGAGACCGGGACAGGCTCTTTTCATTATGGCTGCGGGGGGTGAAGGATGAGTAACCCGGTCATTACAGGCGCTTCAGCGATCTGCTCTCTGGGCGATGACCTGCATGAAATCGTTTATAAAATCTATAACAACGAACCGGCGTTTATTGAAGCCGGGAATTCATGGGGCGGGGCCGGAAGCAGGAAGATCGCACCCGCAGCATTTTTCAATCCTTCAGAGCTTGTTAAGAAAAACCGTTTCTACCGCTACATGTCGCGGGAGACAAAGTTCGCAGCATCGGCCCTTGCCATGTGCCTGGGGTACGCGGGAATTGTTCCCGGGAATACACACCCCGAATCCTCAATTGCCCTCTTTGCGGGGACAGGGAGCAGCGGCCTGGACTTTGACTACATACAGAACATGCTGGACAACTCCGCGAACAGTGAAACAGGGCTCTTTGACTCCGCGCGTTTCGCGGCAGATGGCATCCCCAGGATGAACCCCCTTACCTCATTTAAGATTCTCCCGAACATGCCCGCTGCAGTGGGGGCCATTAACTCTCTGGTCAGGGGTGCCAACCTGATATTCAATCCATGGGAGGGTAACGCCCTGCACGCATTGAAAGAAGGATTTCATGAAATAAAATCCGGGAGAAATAAAATCGTCATGTGCGGAGGCTCTGACAGCAGGACACATACCGGGGCACTGGTTTCTCTTACCGAGTATGGTTTATTCGACAAGAGTGACGTTGTGCTGTCAGAGGGGAGCGCATTTGTCGCGCTGGAGGATTATGAATCTGCGCAGAGCAGGTGCGCGAATATCATGTGCAGGGTAAAGGCAATATCCACCGAGTCTGTTGTACCTGAGAACATCGCGGGTTATTCGCCCGATGCAGGGTTGTATGAATTTCTTATGGAAGATGCCCTTCTTGAAGCAGGGCTTTCATGGGATAAACTCGACTTTATTATCTGCTCCTCTGATTTTAACAAACTCAATGACGAAGCCGAAAAACAGGCTATTTTTCAGGGATGTACAAAAAAAGTAAAAAAACTTTCACCAAAGAAAATTGCGGGGAACACATTTGCAGCTGCGGGGTTTCTTTCAGTTGCTATTGCGGCGCATATCCTTGAATGGGAATTCCCTGCAGGTGGGAGGCCAATAAATAACGTGCTGGTCAATTCATTCGGCCCCGGCAGCGAAAAGTTCTGCATTGTCCTGGAGAGAATATGAGACGCGTTGTAATAACAGCAGCCGGCGTTGTAGCGCCTAACGCAATGTGCATGGAAGAGTTCGGTTCTGCATTAAAAAAAGGTGTATCAGGGCTTCGTGTAATCGACAGGTTCAATCCCGAAAATTTTGTGTGCCGGGTTGCAGGACTTGTTGATATCGATGATACACACACTCTCTCAGCAAGGTTCCCTGAACTTAAAATGTCCGGCGATCACAAGGTGCTCCTGGGCCTCAGGGCGTTCCTGGAAATGTACGGAAGCGGCCTGGACCTTCATGACTGCGCCATAAACCTTGGCACATCCCTTGAAAGTTTTTTTATCGAAAAGATCTTCATGCTTTCACCCGGCAGCTTTGAACTTGACCGCTACATGGCCGCGCTCCCTTCGCATAAGGATAAACCGCACCTTCAGATCCCCCTGGACTTCCTTGGAAGCCTGCTTAAAAAACACTTCAACATAAAAGGGAGCAACTACCTGAACTGCTCTGCCTGCACAGCGGGCACTCAGGCCATGGGGCATTCCTTTCACATGATCCGCGACGGCAGGTACGACCGGATCATTACTGGCGGGTTCGATTCCATGCTCAATCCCCTTGGCCTTGGAGGTTTCGCTGCACTGGGCGCGCTGAGCGACGACAACGAACTTGTGCAGGGGGCAATACGTCCATTCGACCTCACGCGTAAAGGGACAATACTTGGCGAAGGGGCGGCCATGTTTCTTTTCGAGGAACTTGAATCAGCAAAAAACAGGGGCGCACATATACTGGCAGAGATTGCCGGCTACGCATCGACTCTTGACGCTTACAAGATATCCGAGCCCACGCATGAAGGAATTACCGCTGCAATGCATGGCGCGCTCTCTGACGCGGGGATTTCAGTGGACGATGTGGATTACATCAGCGCGCATGGCACAGGTACGCCCCTCAATGACAGCAACGAAACCATTGCAATAAAAAATGTTTTCGGCCGGAGGGCATACAACATCCCCGTAAGTTCAATGAAGTCAATGCTGGGTCATCTTATCGGCGCATCGGGCGCAGTGGAAATTGCGGGGATACTCTGCATGATAAAAGACGGTTTTATCCCGCCCACAATTAACCTGTCAAATCCGGACCCGCAGTGCGACCTGGACTACGTGCCGGGCATAGCACGCGAACATAAAGTTTCGGTTGTTCTCAAAAACTCCATGGGTTTTGGCGGGCAGAACGCGACTATAGTCTTGAAACGCTACCAGTAATATATTAATATTAATTCTGAGCACAGGGAGAATGCCATGAAAAAATATCTTACGGTTACATTGGTCCTCGCTGCACTTTGCAGCGTGTTATATGCCACTGCACAGTTCGGCGACAGACTGATTTACAAAGGTCAGACATACGAAATATTCACCAATCCCCTTGAGTCTTTTTTTAACAACGAACACCCCAGGCCCGAGAACCTCTTTAAATATTCATGCACCGCGTGCTGGCGCGGTTACATCGCCACCTGGAAGATTGAGGAGGGCAGGCTATGGCTTGTAAAGGCCATTGAGGGCTCGTGCGATATTAACGCGGCGGAGATTGACCTCTCCGGAGTATTCGGCAAAAAGCTGCCGGTCGAGGCAACGTGGTACAGCGGCGTACTGCGGGTTCCCCAGGGTGAGCTGCTGGACTATGTACACATGGGGTACGAATCGGTTTATGAAAAAGAACTGCTCATTACAATACAGAAAGGTAAAGTTATAAAAGAGGAGACAATTGATAATAAAAAGAAAGAGTAACTTCAACAGATCATGAATCGAGTATCTCGCGAATCTTCTTGGTCAGCGTGTCCATGTGCACGGGCTTCTGCAAAAAGTTAAGCCCCTCCTCCAGTATGCCATGGTAGCTGATGATCTCCCTGGGATACCCTGATATGAACAGCACCTTTACGTCCGGCCTCAGCTTTTCGAGCTCATTATACAGCTCCTTCCCGTTAAGTCCCGGCATAACCACATCCGTCACAAGAAGGTGTATTCTGCCGGGATGTGCCGCAGCAACCTCAAGCCCCTTCTGCGCGTTCTCAGCCTCTATGATATAATATCCCTGCTGCTGGAGCATGAGGGATATCATCCTGCGAACCTGGTCCTGGTCCTCAACCACAAGAATTGTTTCGGCACAGGCAGCCCTCCCCTGGGGATTTTCGATATGTTTTTTTTCAGGCTGCCTGACCGATTGCGGGAGGTATATGTGAAAGGTTGTACCTTTGCCCTGCTCGCTGTAGAGCCATATATGCCCCATGTGCTGGCGCACAATACCGTATACCGTTGCCAGCCCCAGGCCCGTACCCTTGCCCTGCTCCTTTGTGGTGAAAAATGGCTCAAACACCCTGCTCTGTATTTCAGGGTCCATGCCGGTACCGCTATCGCTGATTTCGAGCATGATGTACCTGCCCGGAATCACGTCGTCATGCAGCTCTGCATAGGCCTTGTCGAGGATCACGTTTGCCGTCTTTATGTAGAGGATGCCGCCCGAAGGCATCGCATCCTGGGCGTTAAGCGCAAGATTGAGGATTATCTGCTCAATCTGCCCCACGTCGGCCTCGATGTAATTCAGCAGTGGGTGAAGAGTTATTTTTATATCAACGTTTTCACGGATGGTACGCCTGAGTATCTTTTCAAAATTGTTTATAACGCGGTTCAGGCTGAGGGGCCTCACCTCAAGGGTCTGTTTCCGGGCAAAGGCCAGGAGCTGCCTGGTCAGTCCGGCCGCATGCCCGGCTGCTTTTACCACCTCGTCAATCAGGCTGTTTATCGTCGAAATCTGTACCGAGTAGTTTTCAGTTGTATCCACAAAATCACGTATAACAGGCAATATGCTTTCAGTAATAAAATTTCTGCCTTCGCTATTGCCTGCAACGTTTTCAAAGATGCCGGGCATCTTTTCCGATATCCCGGCAATCTCCAGGCCTTTACCTTCAAATGACTCATTAAACTCGTCGAGCTTGATCCTTGCAATCTGCGAATAACCCAGAATTGCCGCGAGCATGTTGTTAAAGTCATGGGCGATTCCGCCTGCAAGCTGGCCTATGGATTCGAGCTTTCTTGCCTGGTGCAGCTGGTCTTCAAGTTTTTTCCTCTCGGCTTCCGCTTCGCGGAGTTCCGATATGTCCATGAGTGACGCTATGCTGTATGGAGAACCGGGGATCATTGTCACGCTGTTCGCTATGTAATGGACAGTCCCGTCTTTTGAAATAAAGCGGAACTCGTACTTGCGCGGGGCATTTCTCTCATCGTCGCGCCTGTGCAGGTGGTATTCCTTCATCCTGGCAAGGTCTTCCGCATTGATAAACACGGTCCAGCTCATCTTTCCTTCTATCTCTTCCTGCGTGAATCCTGACATAAAACAGAACTCGGAATTGGCCTTGATAATGGTCGTATCCGGTGCAATGATAATTGACGGGAGACCGGTATTTTCAAAAACAGCCTTGTACCATATCTCTGTGCGTTTTTTCTCTGTTATATCCTGAAGGAAGACAAGGCTCAGTTTTGTTTCCGGTATCATTGTTACGCTGAGGTTGATGTCCTTCCTGTTCCCATCGCAGTCGATCATCTCGAACTCGTACTCCTCCGGAGCTGCCCCCGGGAGGCCCCTCCTCAGCACATGGTACTCCTTCATCTTCTGAAGCTGGTACTCTGAAGCAACGACGTTCATCCAGCTCATAATGCCGTCTATCTTCTCCCTGGGATAACCCGTCAGAAGCGAAAATGCCCTGTTGCTCAGAACAATTGTTGTCTCTTCATTAACCAGCATCATGGGGAATTTTGCGTACTCAAAAAAAACGCTGTATGGAACGTTTTCCACCACATCACCCCTGGCGGGCATGGAC
>CAYTSF010000088.1:8763-14066 GCA_964440335.1 uncultured Leptospirales bacterium | reverse complement strand
GAGATTGCCGACAGGATACGCGCGCTGTTATATGCCTTCAGCCTGACCCTCTCAAGGGCGGACGCCACAGTCGACCGGAAAGAGGAGGAGCTGCTCAAGAAGGTTTATGACATGATCTATAACGCGCAGGATGTGCCTGCGGAGGCCCCGCCTGAAAAGGCCGAGACCCTGGAAGATGTGATGAAAGAGATCGACTCCCTTGTGGGCATGAAGAACATCAAGGATGAAATAAAATCCTTCGTAAATTATGTGCGCATACAGAAGGAGCGCGAGTCCAGGCAGCTGCCGGTGACAACGATATCGCTGCACTCGGTTTTTTACGGCCCTCCCGGCACAGGTAAGACCACAATCGCCCGACTGCTGGGACGCGTATACAAGGCCCTGGGCCTGCTGAAGTCCGGGCACCTGGTTGAGACCGACAGGGCCGGGCTCGTGGCCGGTTACGTGGGCCAGACCGCTGTAAAAACTGACGAGGTGGTGACAAAGGCGGCGGACGGTGTGCTCTTCATAGACGAGGCATATTCTCTGGCACCGGAGGGTGGCGGAAATGACTTCGGCCAGGAGGCTGTTGACGCCCTTCTAAAGAGGATGGAGGACAGGCGCGGCAGCCTTGCGGTTATTGTGGCAGGCTACAACGATGAAATGGAGAGGTTCATCGGCTCAAATCCGGGGCTCAAGTCAAGGTTCAGCAGGTATTTTAATTTTGACCACTACAAGCCCGATGAGCTGATGCAGATATTTGACCGCTTTGCGTCTAACGTGAAGTTTAAAATGTCTGACGATGCGAAGGCCATGCTTGTTAATCTTTTTACCAGGTCATACGATGAGAGGCGGCGTGATTTCGGCAACGGCAGGTTTGTGCGCAATGTCTTTGAGAGGATAGTGCAGAAGCAGGCAGACAGGCTTGCGTCAGTCACAGAGCTTACAGAGGATGTCCTCTGTGAAATAAAACCGGAGGATATCCCTTCGGAGGATGATTTCAGGGCTGAACAATTTTTCTGAATTCTTCGCCGGGTATGAGCTGGAAGTACATGCTCATGTGCGATATGTCAAACAGTGTCGAGACCTTCCTGTTCAGGTCGCAGATGTAAAATTCAGACTTGCCAGCCTCCGCCTGTTTTGAAAGGCTGATGAGCACACCCAGGCCCGACGAGTCTATGCTTTCCATTTTTTCACAGTTGATGCCTATTATCCTGAAGGTTTTGCCGTCCGAAGAGAGGGACTTGAACTCGTTCAGGAGTTTGTCCGCGTTGTGCATATTCAGATCTCCCCGGATTATGATCTCAACGGCGTCTTTATAATGCTGAACGGTGATTTTATCCAATCTTGTTCCCCGTGATTCTTAGACTTGTTTCTTTTCTTGTTTTTTACCGGGTCTAAGGGGCGGAGCCCCTTAAAAAAGCCCTCTTCAGGCTTTCTGAAGGTATCAAACGCCAGTCTGGAAACAGGTCAATTTTT
This sequence comes from uncultured Leptospirales bacterium, assembly GCA_964440335.1. Classification (GTDB taxonomy): domain Bacteria; phylum Spirochaetota; class UBA4802; order UBA4802; family UBA5550; genus JAAYBQ01. Next base: position 12,608 of record CAYTSF010000088.1, on the reverse strand, counting down.
ATTTTTCCGCTGATTCCCCTGTCTTGCAAGAGAGGCGCGTGAATTAATTCTGATCGCACCGGTTGCAATAATACTATTATAAAGCGTCTTTTTCAAGAACATTTCAGCTTTGTTTTGTAAAATTAAAAAAGCGGTGACATGATTCAATGGTTATGCCATGATTTCTCTGATTCAGATTAAACACGGAGAAACAATCTCCTGCCGGGGGGTGTCATGGAAGTTAACAGGACCGACACTGTAGAGTTTGAAATAATGATACATGATGCGGGCCCTGATAAAAGGGCCAGGCTGAAGAGCATGCTGAATTTCCTTCAGGATACAGTTGATGTGCATGCAAGGGGGCAGGGGACATCGATCAATGATGCAGAGACACTTAACAGGTCATGGGTCTATGGCCGCTTTTATGCCCGGGTCATGCGTTACCCTGCGCTCCATGAAAAGGTCTTCTGCAGAACATGGAGGTCCAGGCTTGAGAAGTACCAGGCATACAGGGAGTTCGAAATCAGGGACTGCGGCGGTGACATTGTACTGGCAGCGACCGCAACACTTTTTCTCATAGACAGGGACACGCGAAAACCGGTTGAACTGAAAATGCCCTCTAACACCCTGATTTCGACTATACCTGAACAGGCCACTGGGCATGCGTTCGACCGCATCCCTGAACCCGAAGAGTACCCGATGGCATGGAGAACCACTGTGCGCATGGAGGACATTGACATAAATGCCCACATGAACAACGTATCGTACGCCCAGTATTTTTATGAAAGCATTTACGGCAGTTCAGCGGAAAGGGAGCTGGCTTCCATAGACATCTCCTTTCGCGGCGAGGTCACGTATAAAAACAGCCTTGTGTGCATGTCCGCGCCTGCCGGCAATGGCGCCTACTGCCACAAAATGTTCAATGAGACTAAAGGGAATGTCTCGGCCCTTGCGGTAACGACCTGGAGACAGGGCATGTTATAAAATCCCCCTGAAGAATTGTGATTTTAAGTGCGCCCGTGCCCTTGTGATTTACAGCCTGCGGTACCATGGCGCTGCCGGTTGATTGCATGTTCAGCAGAGATGATCGAAAAAGGATTGTTTTTTTTGCCAATGCCGCATATAATGTATTATGTCGTAATCTTAAAAAAGGACAGCAGGTTGAATGACGGCAACAGGTGATAAATTAAAAAAGGTAACAATCGATCTGGATTTTATTATGCCTGATACGACGTTCATTTATCCCCTGTATTCGCAGGATGACGAGAAGCTGCTTGATGAACGCGAAGTCCTTACCGTGTCCAGAATAAAATCGATCAAACAGAAGCACGGATCGAAGCTGTATTATTACATTCCCGATGACGGCAGGGGAGCTGCGACTGACCGTGTATACCGTAAAGCCCTGAATAGCACAAAGTCTGTCCTCGACAGCGTGTATGCCACCGACAAGTTTACCGGCGATGCCTACAGGAAAAGCGAGGAGATAATCAATGAACTCATGGAGGACCTGAACTCCAGGGAGATCACAGCACTCCACCTGCTAAAGGATATGCGTACCTACGATGAGTACCTCTACAACCATTCGATCAATGTGGGCATACTTACAGCGCTCCTTGCCAAAAAAAAGAGAATTTACAAGGAGGATGAACTGAGGCGCGTTGTTGTGGGCGCGTACCTCTGCGACGTTGGCAAGATACGCATGGACAAAAGCGTGCTGTACAAGCCGGACAAGCTAACCGAAGATGAGATGATACAGATGAAGCTCCACCCGCAGATGGGCTATAATATACTCAAGGTGCTCGAAGAGGTTGACCCCGTAGTTCTCCAGACAATCCTGTTTCACCATGAACGCTACGATGATGAAGGCTACTATAACCTTCCATACGATACGCTCCCCTCTTCGCCCAAGATAGTCTCTATCTGCGATATGTACGATGCCCTCACCTCGGCAAGGCCCTTCAGGCAGGAATACAGCCCCTCTGAGGCACTCAAGGTCATAACAAATACCATTGATAAAAAGTATGACCGCCAGCTCATAACCGATTTTATAAACATGTCAAAGGGGCTGCTGAACAACTCCCAGGTTTTCTACCGCAAGGGGGATTTCTGCATGCTCAATACGGGCGAGATTTCAGTTATTACCGGGTTCGGCACATGGGACATCCTGCAGCCGCAGGTAATAGTCTTCGCAAGATACGAAACAGGCAAGGAAAAGACTACGCTGAAATTTTTCCCCACACCTACGGAGGTCGACCTGGCCAAGGACATCAACCGCAAGATGGATGGGATTGTCATGCATCCCGGCCTTATCAGGGCAATCAAGATCAGGCTCAAGGAGAAGCGCATGCTGCTCGATTATCTCTACTCATCAATTACGGACGGGGAATAGCCCTGTCTGATTTATGCGGCAGGGTGAGTGTGACCGGGCAATGGCAATGGCAATGAAGAGGAAAAAGGATGTTCAGCTTACATTTGACTTCGGGCAGAACGAAGCCGATACGGGATTCACAACCGTCAGCGGCGTGTGCAGGTGCGGCAGGGAGTGGGAGTTCAGGAAATCGGGGATCGTCAGGGAGATGATTGTCCCCTGCCCGGGGTGTTCAGCCCTCATAGTAATCAAAGAGAACGGGAAGGCCTAGTCGAAATCCCTGCGCTGCATCATGCTTCCGCACATCCTGCACTTGTGGTACTCCTGGGGCTTGCCGAAATCGATGAATACATTGACGCTGTAGCCGCATTTACAGTTGTATGCATAACGCTTATTTTTATATTCCATTGTTCTGTCTCCTGCATTAATTATCGGACAATTGCACGGACTGTAAAAGCATTTCCCTTTATCTCCTGAAGGAAGATAAAAACATTTTTTTCAGCTCAGCCTCGCCGGGGGAGGGGAGTGTGTTTGCTATGTTCTTTGACGAATACGCGGTCTTTGCAAAGAGTTCAATCTCGCTGTCAGAAAGCTCTTCAGGTTTGCCCAGGAGGTCTGACATGAGCTCCCCGAAGTGCCTGACGCTATCGAGTTTCATGGCCGAAAGCACCTGCCGTACCCTGGGGTCAGCTTCACCGATGAATTCAAGGTAGGCATGCATCACCAGGCCGTTCGCCCTGCCGTGGTCTATGTTCCTGTAATATGTGAGCGGGTAGCCCATGGCATGTACAGCGGTGGTCGCGGTGTGGGCAATGACCGTGCCCGCGAGCATTGATGCGTAGAGCAGGGTGGCGCGCCCCTCTTCGTCGGGGAGCTTGTGCATGCGCAGCGTCCCGAAGCATCGGGCAAGAAGTGAAATGGATTCCATTGCAGCGGGCCTGATCGCTGACGAGGAGCGCGCAGAGAGGAATCCCTCCAGCGCATGTGAAAGGGCGTCCACCGCTGTGTTAATGGTGGTACCGATGCCGAGGGTATATGTGTACGCGGGGTCGAGCAGCGCCAGTTCCGGGAAGATGTAATCGGAAGCGATGCTCTTCTTGTTGCTGATCTTATTATAGGTGAGGATGGAGTATGGGGTCACCTCGCTTCCTGTGCCTGCGGTTGTGGGAACGGCAACCAGGGGCAGCGGCCTGTACCCGTAGCTTCCGCTGAACAGGGCCTCGTCATCAATGTCGTTAACCGCGAGTATTGCCACAGCCTTTGCCGCGTCGAGCGGTGATCCGCCGCCGATGCCTATGATAAAGTCCGCCCCGCATGCCCTTGCTCTTGTCGCCGCGTCCCGGACGTTTTCCACCGTGGGGTTCGGTTCGATGGCATTGTACCGTTCGAAGGCAGCGCCTGAACTTTCCAGCGCGTCAGCAACATCGCGGAAAGAACCGTTAGTGTCTGCGGAATGTCTGCCCGTGACAATAAGGGCCTTCCTCCCGGTACGCCCGAT
>CAYTSF010000088.1:0-8663 GCA_964440335.1 uncultured Leptospirales bacterium | reverse complement strand
GTGCGGGAATGCTGAGCGCGCAGATGATCAATGCTGCCGATGCAATAATCCGGTTTGTGCCCCCGGCATTCCGTTTCATGTTTTACTCATCCTCCGGCCAATTCTGCGGGCCGCTGCATTTATATTAATGATGCGCAATTCTCCACTGAAGGTTCCGTGGCAGCAGATATTTTATATATTATACGGTTCAGGGCATGGATGTCAAACATATATGCGTGCCGGCTGGCTGACATTGGATATTTTATGGCCGCCACAGGCGGGTAGTCATCTTTTAAAAAAGGATTGAAAATTAGCCCTGTGATTTTAACCTGTTCTGTACCTGTGAATGACGAACAGCGGTGCAGATATTAGCGCAGGGGCAATTGTGCAGGCGCGGGACCGTGGCCCGGCAGGGCCGGGTGAAAAACCGGCAGGGTATGATTATGAAAATATTAAAAACTTCAGGGAACTCGCTGATGAATAACATTAAAAACCACAGATGGCAATACCTCGTTGCCGCACTCTTTATACTGCTCGCGTGCGGTCCTCAGATCGCATACAATACGGGCGACGTAATTGTTCACGATGACCAGCCGATCTGGGAGACTTCGGCCAACACCCTTGAGTACGGTTACAAGGGGAGCAGGTACATTAAACGGATCTGGCCGAAAAAGGAACCCGCCGTGTTTACTGCTGTTGGAGATGTCGCGCTTAACTTTGCGACCATGGGTGCTGTAATAGGGGCCAGGGCAAAAAAATATGGACGGAAGGATGCCATGTCCTATCCCTTTGCCAATGTGAAGCGGGAGTTCAAGGGGATTGCCTTCTGCAACCTGGAGGCCCCTGTGACCGATTACCCGATTAAGGCATTCAACGACAAGGATGAAATATTCTACTTTCAGTCACCCGGCGGAAGCGAGGAGATGCTGAAGTACGCGGGCATTGACGTTGCCTCCCTGGCCAATAACCACATTAAGGACTGCGGCGTTGAAGGGATGTTTGACACGTACGAAAGGCTGATGAAGCAGGAGATTGCCCCGGCTGGTGTGGGGAAGGACATAAATGAAGCGCTTGAGCCTGTGTACATGTGGCACAGGGGTACCAGGATCGCCATCTTTGCATTTAATCTTGTTATACCCAGGAGCGTATGGGCCGGGATAAACTGGCCGGGCACAGCCGGAGGGTCTGATGAGCTGTTATGCGCTGCGGTAAAAAAGGTCAGGCCTGACGTGGATGCTGTGGTCGTGAGCATACACTGGGGGCAGGAGGTTACCTCTGACTATCCGGTGAACATGCCGGAGCGTGAACAGGTTGCCCTTGCTCACAAACTCATAGACGCAGGCGCAAGCTGTATCATCGGCCACCAGTCCCACGGATTGGGCCCTGTTGAGAGGTACGGCAGCGGCATAATCTTTTACAGCCTGGGGGACTTTGTGTTTGCGGGAAGGCATTCGGACGCGCACAAAACAAGCATGATGGTCAGGGTTTCGCTCTCTGACCGCGGGCTGGAGTCATACACCCTGATCCCGGTGAACATCAACCCGCTTGAGGTCAAGTATTCACCGGTGGTGCTGGGAAAGGCGGGCGGCACAAAGGTTATCGACAGGGTGCTTGCGTCACGGGACGACAAGTACCTGGATTACTACAAAGAGCAGGATGCCGCAGAGAAGAAAGATGCTGAAACAAAAAAAGATAAAAAAAAGAAAAAGTCGGGTAAATGATAAGATGAATGGATACAACGGTCCGGCAAAGCGGCGCCTGCGCGCTGCTTTCATATTTGTTTTTACAGCCTGCGCGGCTACGTACCTTTACACTGCCCCTGTAATTGAAGAGAGGAGCGCGGGCGGCATAGACATGATCCATGTGCCTGCCGGTACCTTTAAGATGGGGAAGACAAAGGCTGGCATGGACTATTCACCTGAACATGCCGTTGATGTCTCCGGTTTCTGGATGTCAAAATATGAGGTCACCCAGAAACTCTATGCAGACGTGACTGAGCAGCGCCCCTGCGAGGGGAGCAAATATGGAGAGGGTGAAGACCTGCCGGTCTATAACATCAGCTGGTACGAGGCTGTTGAGTTCTGCAATATCCTGAGCGAACAGGAGGGTCTTAAACCCTACTACAACATAAAGAAAGACGGCGTTGATAATGATAACGTATCTCTTTTTGACCCGCTGAAGTGGGTGGTCACGGTCAACAGTAAGGCGGACGGTTTCAGGCTTCCGACAGAGGCGCAGTGGGAGTATGCATGCAGGGCCGGCACTGTCACGGATTTTTACTGGGGCAAGAGCGCATCGTGGGACGTGTCAGGAAAATATTCGTGGCACATGTTCAATGCCGGTTACAAGAGGTACAAGGATAAGCGCTTCTGGTGGGTAAAATACCACAAGGCGCAGAAGGTCGGCGGCCGCAAGCCCAATGCATTCGGGCTGTACGACATGTGCGGCAATGTGTCGGAGTGGTGCTTTGATACGTACCAGGAGAAATGCTACACTGATAAAAAGGAGAAAGACCCGGACGGATGCGATGGGGGATATTCATGCAGGGTGTACAGGGGAGGGTCTTTTCTCGATTCACCTGCGGACTTCATGTCGTACAGGCGCTGGTCAATGGGAGCCTTTGAAAAACAGAACACAACAGGTATCAGGCTGGTGCTGCCGGAGTGAACCCGGTGCTCCCTGCCGGTAATGGCCTGGGGCAGGTACATGCGGCAGCCTTGCTGCATGGAATTTCTACCTGATGAATTCAGCAAAATCCGCGTCTGCAAAAAGAAGCGACGACATGTACCTGTAGCCCGATGCTGACGGGTGGCTCAGGTCAGCGAACAGTTCCTTCTCATCAAGTTCAGGAGTCAGGACTTTTATACCCTCAGCCGCAAGTTCCCGCATCATCTGTGCCATGATCATCTCCCGCTCCGCAAGGCTCTTTTCGCTCAGCATAAACCGGTTGAACGGCGTAATCACCGCAACGACACTGTTTCCCCTGGACTTAATGAGGGTAATGGCGCGTTTCATGTATTTCCATTGCAGCGACATGTCGGGGCTGACCCACTCCATGTCTGCCGGGACCATCCTTTCGGGTTTCATGACATCAGGGGGCGTGAAGGATTCATCCTGCCTGGCAAAGAAGATGCGCGGGTCTTCAGCCGGGTGCTCCATGGTCCATGCGAAGAAGTTTCTGCCGGCCATGTATGAGCGCGCGTGGTCTATCCACCTGAATAGTGTGACCTCCCTCTTTACTGCGCAGGTGAGCCTCTCTTCGAATGACGGCGAGTATGCCGGTATCCTTTCAGTGAACTGCGGGAGAAGCATTTTGTGGTTTATGGAGCTGTTCACTTCTCCGGAGAGGTCATGCTTCGGTGAGCTCATCCAGAGAAGGTTTATGCCAACTATGACACGCGCACCTGTTATGCTGCCGCAGTAATTGTCAACGAGTCCGAAGAATACAACGGGGTGTATGCCGTCTATCCCCAGGTTGATGAAGGCGTCTTTGCCCGAGAGTGAGTTCATCTGCGCCGGGAGTGTTGCCTCCGGTTCCACGTAGTGCCCCCATATGACAGAGTCGCCGATGACAATGATTTTTCCTGAACGTGCAGCGTACCGGCAGTATTTTTCATAGAGAAAGTAATCCTCTCCCTGCCTGTAGGGCAGACGGTAACTTCCGGCGAATTCCCCATCCTTTACCAGCGGAAAGAAGCATGGCAGCATCATTACGGTGATGATAAGTATAAGTAACGGGGCTGTGATTTTTAAAAGGTTTTTCATTTATCAGGTTATCCTCTATCGACAATTGATGCTGCCCTGGAATACTGCAGCTGCATCAGAACTGCAGGTATATGAAATCGTTCACTGACTGGGAAGAAACAGACAGCACGCATAAAGCCATGAGAGCTGCGGCAACTCCGCGCGCCCCCGGACGCTCTGTGAACCGGAGAAAACCGTATTCCCTGAACCACTGCAGGGCGTAGCAGAGTACCATGAGCGCGACCATTACAACCGGAGCAGACAGGGCCGCAGCCTGGAAGGAGAAAATTCCGGCTATCATGGTAAATGCGTCAGCCGCGTTCTCGGCCCTGAAAAAGATCCATGTGAAGACAATAAGTGCGAAGGTGATGACCCTCTTCGCGGCAACCGGTGTCATGGCGACTAACCCGGCGCCTGATATGAGCTTGCCCGTGCTGTGGAGCAGGCCGTGTATGAATCCCCAGAGGATGAAGTTCCATGCCGCGCCGTGCCACAGCCCGGAGAGGAGCATGGTGGCCATGATGTTGCGGCTCTCCCGCATTTTGCCGTTGCGGTTGCCTCCTAGCGGCTTGTACACGTAGTCCCCGAACCACGACGAAAGGCTTATGTGCCACCTTGCCCAGAAGTCCTTTGTCCCTGTTGCCATGTAGGGCATGTTGAAGTTTTCCATGAGTTCAATGCCCATGAGCCTGGCCGCGCCGCGTGCCATGTCGGTGTAGCCGCAGAAGTCGTAGTATATCTGCCATGTGAAGGCCAGGGCGCCGATGGCCAGGTCGGCGGACGCAAAGCCGGCCGGGTTGGAGAAAACCCTGTTCGCGTATAACGCAAAGTAGTCGGCAAGCACGGTCTTGCGGAAAAGGCCGCGCGTGAAGAGGTATATCCCTTCGGCCGCGTCGTCGCCCGAGGGTGTCGTGAAAGCTTTAAGCTGCGGCATGAGTGAGCCCGCGCGCCCTATGGGGCCTGCCAGTATCTGCGGGAAGAACGACACGAAGAGCGCATGCCTGATGAAGGATGGCTCCCTCTCTGCATTGCTCCGGTAGTAGTCGAAGACATAGCCCATGGATATGAATATATAGAACGATATGCCCGCCGGCAGCAGGATCTCGGGCCGTGTTAAGGATATACCGGTTCCGGCCAGCGCGAGCATTGAATTTGCTGTGTCAGTGAGGAACCCGGCATACTTGAAGAACCCCAGTACCAGGATGCTGCTTGTTACGCTCAGTGCGACAAGGGACCTCCTCCTGCCGTATCTCTCCATCATGCGTATGATGGAATAATCCGCTGTGATGATCCAGAGTATGAGAAATATGTACCATGGGTTACACCATGCGTAAAAAATGAAGGATGCGACGAGCACAATGTATTGCCTCCCCTCAGGGGAACGGGTTGCCCTGAAGAGGAGGTATACTGCGGTGAAGAAAAGTATAAAGGTCCATGTCTGGAAAAGCATCAGTTACCTGTCAGCCCTCCTGACGCACCTGAAACCTGTCGTATCCTTCTGCGAGCAGGCATCGTTGTATGGCGCATCAAAGCTCCTCGCGCCCGAGTATATGACCGCTTCGCTGTCTTTCCATGAACCGCCGCGCAGCACACGCTCGTTCTCCCTGACCGGGCCCCTGGGGTCAGACTCGGGCGACGAGGCGTAATAGGAAGCTGAGTAGAAGTCGTTGCACCACTCGGCTACGTTGCCGTACATGTCGTATATCCCCCAGTTGTTGGGCTTCTTCGTGCCTACGTTTTCGGTCCCGCCGCTGTTGTTCCTGTTGTACACGGCATAGTTTCTCATGTTCTTGGGATCGCCGAAAAAGTACTTTCCGGTACTTCCTGCCCTGGCAGCGTACTCCCATTCAGCCTCTGTGGGAAGCCTGTAGCCGCTGGCGTTGTAGTTGCACTCCCAGGTGGTCTCCTCGTAGCATGGTTCAAGCCCCTCTTCAATGGACCTCTCGTTGCAGTAAATGGCAGCGTTCATCCATGTTATCTGCTCTACGGGTTTTTTCTGCCCCTCAAAGTGCGACGGGTCCGAAAGGTCAAGCTTTGTGTACATCTCCTGCGTGACCTCGTACTTGTCTATGTAGAATGCTGAAAGAAATACCCGGTGCGCGGGGGTTTCGCCCGGCCTATCGCCCCCCATCATGTAATCGCCGGCCGGTATGAGAATCATTTCTATGCCGGATTTTGTCTTTATCTCGCCCGTAGTTTTGCCGCTGCTGTTTTTGTCCTTACCGCATACGGTAAAGACAAGCAGTGATGCCAGTATTATTGCGGTACTCTTGGTTGACATGCTTTTCTCCTTTTATTTGTGAGACCGGGTCTAATCCCCTTAAAATTTCAGTTTCGCCAGATTGTTACGGAACCCAGTCAGGTTCCTTGTTGTGATTTCCGTCCCATGTAATGCGCATCCACTTGCCTGTCGAAAGTTCCATTATGCCGATGTCCCATCCCTTTGCCAGGCCCCCAACCGCCTGGTCACCTGTGGGGCCGTATGCGAAGGCTATGTATTTACCGTCGGGCGACCAGTCAAGGTGGTATATCTCGTAGCCTTTTTCCACCTTGAGTATGGTGGTCTTGTCCTTTTCTGCCACAGGGGGCCTCTTCGAAAAGTTTATCTTCGCAATCCTGAACTCGCTGTCGCTCTGGCCCCATCCTATCATAGTACCGTCGGGATTGAACTCGGGCCTGCACCCCACTATGCCAAGCTTGAAGTACCCGGTTCCCCATGCGTCGATTGCCAGGTCGGTGTGTTTGAATCCCATGCCCCCCAGTACCGTTGCCGTGATGTATTTGCCGTCGGGCGACCATGCCAGGGCATAGAGGTGCTCAAGTTTTTTATTCTTGTGCACGTAGACGTCGCCTGTTGCAACGTTGTATATGAAGAGACCCTTCGTGGCCCAGCTTTCTATGGAGAACCTTCTGGTCGATTCGGACTTAACGAAGGCAATAAATTTTCCATCGGGGCTCCAGCAGTGCTCGCGGGAGTTCTCGGACAGCAGCCTCACGCCGGAGCCGTCTATGTTCATGAGGTACATGTCGCGTTTGCGCGTTCGGCCCTCGCCCGTGTCAACTGTGAAGGCAATGAGCCTGCCGTCCGGAGAGACCTTGGGATACATTTCGTTTCTGTCCGTCGTGTCGGTGAGCTTTTTTTTCCACGATGCGTCGGGGCTCATAATGTTGAGGTCATAGGTTCCGTTTTCGTTGGATTCATATACTATTTTGTATGGCAGATGCGAATAGTCCGAGAGCCTGGCCCCGTCAACTCCGCCTGAAACAGGGAAAACAGCCGCAAGAAGCGCTATTGCCGGTAAGAGGAATATTTTTTTCATTGGTTATCCTTTTTTTCTATCGAGTTAACATAACAGCCACGGGAAAGTTTATTTTCAACTATTTTTTTCATGCTCAGGAACTGCTTAACATTTTATCTGAAATTCAAAAAAATATTTGAAAAAAAGCGCACCCGGTTTCTCCTGTCTATGAATTCAGGAGAGCAGCATGTTTTATCATATTAAACGGCTTCATCATATTAAAACAGCGGGGATAATCAATCTTCTGCTGTGGTCTGTAATATTCTCGATATATCTCGTAATTGACAGGTACAACGGTTCCATTGACGCAAACCTTGCAATGATTTTCGTTTATCTCTTTGTTTCAATCCTGCTGGCCAACGCGCTATTCTTCTTTCTGCTGAAGCTGATCTTCGGATACTTCAGGTATGGCGCTGCGGTCTCGTATGTCGCTGCCAATGTCCTGGTAACAGCGGTGTTCTTTATCAACAATACCGCTGTCTCTGTATACGGCAAACAGCTGGGCTACGAGGGACTGGTAATGGCATGGCGTGGCTGGCTCGGCGGGGAGATGGGGGATTTTACCTCCAGCGTGATCAAGGTGCTGCTCTTCCTGTTCCTCTACGCGGGGATGTTCACCCTCCTGTATTGCGGCCTCGACAGGCTGCTCTCCAGGCGCAGGGCCCACACCGGGATCTTCGGGATCATGGTCACTGTTGTGATGGTAATACTCTTCATGCTGCACCTTCAGCTCGTCGCCATAGCCGGAGTTGACTGGAAGGTGAACATGCTCAAGCACAAAATACCATGGCAGTCGCTTACCGGTTTCCCGGAAGACCAGATAAAAGTGGATGAGGATGGCAAGATCGGGAAGGAATTCCCCGCGCTGTTCGAGCACCCGTACTTTCTTGACGAGAACATTGAACTCAACCAGCTGAAAAAACTTAACGCCGGAAGGGACCTGATCCTCAACGCAAACATAAAAGTAAAGAATCCCATGAACGTCCTTTTCATAAACATCGAGGGCCTCAGGAATGACATGCTGAACCCGCAGAACATGCCATTCCTCTACAGGTTCGGGACAGAAAAGGGATTCATCCTTAAAAAGCATTATTCCACAGGCAACAACACTCCGGGCAGTTTATTCGGCATGCTCACGGGCCTTGCCCCATATTACTTTGAGCCCCTCAGGCAGAACAAGTTCTACAACATGACACTTGAGGTGATGAAGAGGGCAGGGTACAGGCAGGGGATTTATTACAATTCTCCAAAGTACTACGAATGGATTTACAGGGACATCATTGAACATACTGACGGCAGCTTTTCCAGGATCCCGGGAGAGATCGAGCAGTACGGGCCCAGGGAGAAGGTGCTCACAGATACATACATCAACGACCTGAAAAAGGACACGGGCGGGCCCAGGTTTGACTATTACCTGATGAACGTAACGCACTTCAACTACTACTACCCTGCTGAGTACAGGAGGTACACCCCGGACTTCAGGGCAAACTTCACCATCATAAGCGGACCCCAGAGCGGATTTAAAAAGGACAGGGTCGAGCTGAAGAACAGGTACATGAACTCCGTGGCTTACGCGGACGGCCTGCTGGAGCAGGTAATCACAAACCTGGAGCGCACGGGCAGGCTGAAGAATACGATAAT
>CAYTSF010000087.1:8426-14099 GCA_964440335.1 uncultured Leptospirales bacterium | reverse complement strand
GATTTTCATCATAGACGACAAGCTCACCAACCGCAGTCGAAGCATTCGCGGGGATAACATTCCAGACAGCCCTGAACGAAAAGTGAACTAAATCGATCGTGAAATGCCATAACTCAGTCACAACTGAAAAATTTGACTCAAACCGCAACTCTCGTTATATCATACTGGAGAATATGACATAAAAAACCGCGGCATGAATACCGGGCCATGGAGAAGGGATGAGACTGAGGTACAAAATATCATACATTGCCCTTGCAGGCGTGGCTGCCTACACCCTCTTTATACTGATAATCCAGATAGCGCTTATAAGCCCCGCTTTTGACAGGGTGGAAAAAAACACAGCCATGCGCGACATGGAACGCGCGGTGAATGCTCTTAACATGGAAATGGAACACATCTCCCTTACGGCCAGGGACTACGGCCAGTGGGACGATACAGTCAACTATATCAGGACTGGCAGCAGGTCATACATCGATTCCAACCTGGTTCCAGAAACATATATCAACACCGGGTTTACCTTTATCTCCATATTCAAAAGCGATGGTACACCCATGTATTCCTCCCGCATGTCCGAGAAGGGGCGCATAGTTAAATGGAGAGGACTTGAACGCAATGGGCTCCTGGCTGAACTTTTGAAGCACGGGAACGATGCAAAAAACGTTTCAGGCATTGCATACACAGACCTGGGCTACTGCATCGTCGCGTCATCGCCAATTTTAAATGCTGACGGGTCAGGGCCTGTTGTGGGGAGTTTTATCATCGGGCGCCTCATTGATGAAAAAATGCTGAAAAAAATCGGGAGCATAGCCGGTGTGCCCATCGAAGCAGTTTTAATTCCAGGTTCAACTAAAATGGATCCCGCTCCCGCAGAAGGTACAACATCCATCATTAAAAAAAATGAAAGCGTACGGGCATCAAGGCTTATGAGTACAATAGGGGGCAATAATCCCCTTGCTGTTACAACAATCACCGAGAGCCTGACAACCTTAACAGGCAGGCGCGTAATCTACATACTGTGGATTACCGGCATTATTTTCGGCGCATTGATTTCACTCCTTGCGGGGCAGATTTTGCAGAAAATGGTAGCTCAACCCCTTGACAGTTTCGAAGAGAAGGTAAGCGAAATAAATTTTTCCACGGATTCCTGTGAAGGGCTGCAGGAGCTGATCTCCCGCGATGACGAGATCGGATCTCTGGCTAGAAGCTTTGATTCAATGCATGAGCGGCTGCGAAAAAGCCATAACGAAATCAGGGAGATGAACGAAAGCCTTGAACAGCGGATAGAGGTCCGCACTGCCGCACTGCGCCTGTTAAATGAGCGGATCAGGCTCATGGCCAGGGTCATGGAGAGCACAAGTGAAGGCGTTGTGATAACAGGGCTTGATGCCAGTATTCAGCAGGTAAATGAAGCTTTCTGCAAAATGGGGGGGTTTACCCCCGAAGAGCTCATCGGGCAGAACCCCAGGGTCATGAAGTCAGACAGGCACGATTCGGATTTTTACAAGAACATGTGGGACAAAATAATTACAACCGGTCAATGGTCCGGCGAGATATGGGACAGGAGAACAAACGGAGAGGTTTATCCCAAATGGCTGACAATCAATACTATCTATGACGACTACGGCAAGCCATTGAACTACGTGGGCATAGCTGCGGATATTACGAAGATCAAGCAGACCGAGGAGCAGCTGCACCAGCTGGCCTACTACGACCCGCTCACAGGCCTTCCCAACCGTACGCTCTTCCACGACAGGCTTTCACAGGCAATGGGCAGGAGCAGCAGGTACAGGCACCGTATCGGACTGTTATACCTTGACCTGGACAGGTTTAAGGACATCAACGAAACCATGGGGCACGCGTCGGGCGATGACCTTCTTGTGGAGGTGGCGCACCGCATAAGGGGACGGGTGCGTGAATCCGACACGGTGTGCAGGCTGGGGGGCGATGAATTCACGGTTATACTTGACTACATAGGCACAAACGACAATGTGCGCATCATTGCCGAGAATATCATGGACGGGCTCTCGCGCCCCTTCGCACTTGATGGCCGCGAAATCTACGCCAATGCGAGTATCGGAATTGCCATATTCCCCGAGGACGAGAGTACGCCCGAGGGACTGCTGCGCAAGGCTGACTCTGCAATGTACCTTGCAAAGGACGCAGGCAGGGGGACTTACAAGTTCGCCTCTGTCGAGGCAGAGACAAAAAGCAGGAGCAGGATAGAAATTGAGGGGAACATGCGGAGGGCCCTTGAACACCAGGAGTTCAGGCTTTACTACCAGCCCCAGGTTGCGCTGGACGAAACTGCTGATGGATGGAGGATGGAACTTATAGGAGCCGAGGCACTGCTCAGGTGGACCCTGAACGGAAAGCCATTATCGCCCGAAAGCTACATCCATGTCGCGGAGGAGACAGGTATCATCATACCACTGGGCAGATGGATACTAACCGAAGCATGCAGCAATGCCGCAATGTGGGAGAAACAGGGGCTCAAACTTAAAGTGGCGGTAAACATTTCTGCACGCCAGTTTGAAGACCCCCTGCTCCAGTCCTACGTGGAGGACGCCCTCACCATAAGCGGACTCACCTCTTCGCGGCTGCAGCTTGAGCTGACAGAAAGCATGTTCATGAGCAACGTGGACAACGCGGTACACACGATGAGTTCGCTTCGCTCTCTGGGGATATCCCTCGCCATAGATGATTTCGGCACAGGCTATTCATCAATGAGCTACCTGGGGCGCTACCCCGTTGACTGCCTTAAAATCGACAAGAGCTTCATTGACGGGCTTGAAGACAACAACACCGGAGAGGACGTTGTGACCGCAGTTATAACACTGGCCCATGCCTTCGGCCTCATATCAGTCGCCGAGGGGGTCGAGACCATGTACCAGCTTGAAGCGCTGCGCATAAGGGGCTGCGATGAAATCCAGGGATTCATAATGAGCCCTGCCATTCCGGCGGATGAATTTGTCAAGTTCGCTGAGAACTTCAGGTCGACTCATGGAAACAAGTTTATTCTTCCTGATAAAAAATAGCCTGCGTGTGCATGCCCTGCACCTTATATGATGACCATAACACCCCTTTCAGAAAGTTTATCGGTAACCGAGGTATCCTGTATGGGGTTGCCCACAAGGTTTACGTACTTCAGCCCCGGCAATTGCAGCAGGATGGATACATCCTCGACCATGTTGAACGATATATCAAGTTCACGGAGCTCTGTCAATCCGGCAAGCGCTTTTATGTTCTCAATCCTGTTCCCCGAAAGGTAGAGTACCTCAAGCCTGCCCAATCCGGACAGGCTGCCGAGCCTGGCAATGCGGTTTCCGGAAAGGTTGAGCACAGAAATATTTACGCAGTGTTCGGCACCTGACAGATCGTCAATGTCAAAACCTGAAAGGTCAAGTTCGCCCTCAAGGTTCTGCATGTCTGACACGGAGAGCTCATACTCCAGGTTGCCCAGGTAAAGATCGTTCACGGCCTCGATAAAGCCGTACTCCTCATCATCGGCCATGTTCTCGTCAATGAATTCATCATCGTAGTTTTCAGCGTCATCCCTTTCATCAAACTCATAATCATCATATTCGCTGAACTCATCGCCGGCAGGCTTCTCCTCTTCGTAAAAATATTCGCTATCTTCATCAAAGGAATAATCAACTGTTCGAACCGCCTTCTTCATATCGACCAGGTAAACAGTTTTCATTTTTATGAGGCCTTCAGTATTTCCGCTTGCATAATACTCCTCGATATCACCGGTTATTTTATTCAGTTTGTCGGGATGAAAAAGCTGAATGATCCTTGAGAAGAGGCTGCTAATGTCGGATTCAGCAGAACTGAGGCCAATGGATTCACCCAGGCCGGCCAGGAACCCGTAGTCTTTCTTCCTGTACCTGTTGATTATTTCGATGCTCATATCTTTAAGGTACGCAGCGGATATTTTTTTTACCAGTTCATTGTACAGGCCTTTATGGCTCTCTTTCATGTGGATGCACCTGTTTTATTGTGTTGTAAAAACATATCAGTGGTGGCATGGCCGCAAACACGGCAATGCCCGGACTGCCGGCAGCAAGTGATGATTATTTGTTGTTCACAAAATGCCGTTGGCTGTTCAGGTTTATTTAAAAAGAAGCATTCAGGGATGTAAAGATTAATTTAAGCCCGAAGATTATGTATTTCAGGTATGACCGGCGGCGGCAGGTGTTCCTTTAATGCCGGATTACAGGCCCCCTGCTTTTTTCAGGATACCGGATATCTCACTGTTTTCACCTGATTCAGCCAGAGAGAGGGGGGAGTTGCCGTCCCCATCTGCGAGGTTCACATCAGCACCTTTTTGAACCAGGAATTTAACCATTTCAGTATCGTTTGCTGTGACTGCATATATAAGAGGGGTTTTACCATCTTTATCTTTTATATTGAGCAATGCTCCCTTTGATACCAGGAGTTTGATTATTTCACGTTTTTTTCCAGCCAGGAGCTTTTCATCATCATTAGAGGTGAAGAGTAACTGGCATACAACGAGAAGAGGCGTTGAGCCGTCATTATCTTTGATGTTAACATCAGCGCCGGAGCCAAGCAGAAGTTTCACCATCACAAGATCGTTACTGTTTATGGCAAAAAACAGGGGGGCCTTTCCATCATGGTCACGCTGGTTAACAGGTGCTCCCTTTGCCAGGAGCAGTTTCATCAATCGGGCCAGTTTTGCATGATACTTCTTCCCTTCAGCAGAGGCATCCTGGTCATCCTCGTAAGGAAAGACCATGAGCAGCGTAGTGCCATTCTCATCCCTCACCTTTACATCAGCACCCTTTGAAATGAGCAGTTCAGCCAGGTCATAGTCACCTCTTGACACCGCCCCGTATAAAGGGGTTGTCCCGGTATTTGTTTTCGCATTAACAGATGCCCCGCGGGAAATCAGGAACCTGGCAAGTTTCAGGTCACCGGCCAGGAACAGGACTGTAACACCATCGCTGTCAGCAGCATTTATATCTGCTCCTTTTGACAGGAGCAGTTCGACCATGCCCTGGTGAGGGATCATTGCCGCGTACATGAGAGCTGTTATACCGCTGCTGTCCTTTATGTTTACATCGGCCCCTGCGGAAACAAGTACCTTAACGGCATCTATCTCCTGTACACCAAGAGCTGAAAGGAGGGCAGTTTTCCCTTCGCTGTTCCTTGAATTAACGTCCGCACCCTCGGCAATGGCAGATTTTATCTCTTCAATATCACCGCTCACTGCAGCCTTAAAAAGCCTGTTGTCAATACTGCGCATCTGGAACGAACCACAACCTGCATAAATACAGAATAGCGCCAGCAGCAACGATAAATATTTTTTCATATTCAATACACCGGATGTTAAATGTTAATCCTGAAGAGACTTCGAGTTAAATTCAGGCAGTGGATAATGAACACATACCGCTCTTTATATGTCAATGTTTTATTTTTATATTACGCGGATAAATGAAAAAAAATCCGACCAGGCTCAAGGCTCTGCAAGGAGGCAAACCATGGCTGAAGGGCCTGCCGGTAAAAAAATCCCGTACATATCCAGGGATTATGTACGGGTAAATGGTTAAAGTACATGTAAAGGCTCTTTCAGAATGACATTTCAGGCTGAGATTCTGTTGGAACGCACCCATATTTTCTGTTTTTCAGCCATCCTGACCAGGTCGTCCCTCA
>CAYTSF010000087.1:0-8326 GCA_964440335.1 uncultured Leptospirales bacterium | reverse complement strand
TTGGAACGCACCCATATTTTCTGTTTTTCAGCCATCCTGACCAGGTCGTCCCTCACTGCCGGGTGCGCTATATTGATAAGGGCTTCAGCCCGCTGCCATGTGGATTTGGCCTTGAGCATGGCAATACCATATTCGGTCACCACATAGTTCGTAATGCTGCGGGGCACTGTTACAGTAGCACCCGAAGGCAAAGTCGGCGTTATCCTTGATATGACATTGCCGTCTTTCACGTTGGCAGACCTGAGACAGATGAGGCCCTTCCCCCCCTTTGACCGGTATGCCCCGAAAATGAAGTCGAACTGCCCGCCTGTACCTGATATCTGCCTGACACCGGAAGACTCAGAGCATACCTGCCCGTAGAGGTCCACTTCGACCGCGTTGTTAATCGCGATCACGCTGTCGTTCTGGGCAATGCGGAACGGGTCATTGGTATAGCTCACGGGGTATGTTGCGCATACAGGGTTGTTGTCGAGAAAGTCATAGAGTTTACGTGTACCCATGGCAAAAGTATATACGATCTTCCCCTTGTCGATGGACTTGTACTTCCCGTTAATCCTGCCGTTGTTGTACATGTCCACAAAGGAATCTACAAGCATCTCTGTGTGTATGCCCAGGTCCTTCAGGTCTGATTCCGCGATCAGGTTGCCCACGATGTTGGGCATGGCGCCGATGCCAAGCTGCAGGCACGCCCTGTCGGGGATCTCCTTCATTACTATCTCTGCGATTTTACGGTCAACTTCAGAAACCGGTATATCAGGGAGTTCAATAAGCGGCCGGTTGTCTCCCTTCACAAGGTAATCTATCTGTGATATGTGGATCGATTCACCCGCTCCGCCAAGGCATTTGGGGATCGATTCATTGACCTCGGCGATAACAACCTTCGCCGCCTCACACATGGCAAGTGTTATTGAATTGCTTGTGCCCAGGTTAAAGAAACCCGCTCTGTCCATGGGGCCGACCTTTATCATGGCCACGTCGGGCGTCACGTAACCGCGTTCAAAAAAAGACGGGCCTTCATGGTATGTGAGCGATATATAATTGCAGAGGTTGCTGTCATGGGACCTGCGGCTTGCGGTGCTGAAATGCCAGTCATTGTATATGAAGTGGCTCCTCCCCGTGTCCTGCTGCACTATCTGCGGAACAAAGGGGCAGCACACCGAACGTACCTCCACATCAACGAGTTCATCCTTCCGCTTTGCAAGGGCAGCGTCGAGCACGTGTGAATTCATCACGAACTCACCGTAATGCACAAGGTCGCCGGACTTCACCACTTTTACCGCCTCATCGGCAGTTGTAAGTTTGCTTGCGTATTCATTCTGAAAGTTTATCTGAAGATTCATATTCAGGCCTCCGTTTTCTGTATTTGTCTTGCCTGAATAATACTCTACGTTTAACGAAACGCAATCGGGGGGTTCATGATACGGAAAACTGCAGTTTTATATTTTTTTTAATAGTGGGGTTTATGACAGTGGGGATAGGGGGAAACCCTACCCGTTACTTCTTGCGCGTAAGTTCCCACTGGGAGGCGCGCTGGATCAGCTCTGTGGCGTTTTTCAGTCCCAGCTTCTCTTTTATATGCTCGCGGTAGGTGTCAACGGTCTTTATGCTCAGGCGGAGGGTACCGGCGATCTGCCTTGTCTCGCACCCGCGGCCTATTAACTCGAAGACCTGGAGTTCCCTGTCCGTAAGAGAAGAGAGTCCGGGCGTACCGCCGTCATCGTTCCTTCCGATGGCTTTTCTGAGCAGCCTGTTTCTGATGGTGTCGCTGGCATAAATCTCCCCTGCCAGGACAGTCCTTATGGCACGCACAAGCACCTCGGAGGCCTCCTGTTTCATAATGTACCCGGTGGCGCCTGCGGCAAAGGCCCTCTCGGCATAAAACTCCTCATCGAATACCGACAGCACAAGGATGGGCACAGCGTGATCGTTCCTGCGTATATACTTTATGAGGTCAATGCCGCTCATGTCCTTCAGGGAGATATCAACAATTATCATGTCAGGTTTTGTTTTTTTCAGGAACTCCAGCGCGGCATCACAGCTCTCCATCTCGCCGCATACCTGCAGGTCGTCAAGCTGGGATATGAGCATGGAGAGCCCCATCCTCACAATGGAGTGGTCCTC
This sequence comes from uncultured Leptospirales bacterium, assembly GCA_964440335.1. Classification (GTDB taxonomy): domain Bacteria; phylum Spirochaetota; class UBA4802; order UBA4802; family UBA5550; genus JAAYBQ01. The sequence continues at coordinate 6,205 of CAYTSF010000087.1, read as the reverse complement.
AACTATCAGAACCGCATGTTTTTTGCCTTTTGCGTGAATTGCCATCACCCTACCCCTTCTGAAGCGTACACGTCACCCTTACCCCGCTGCCTTGAGGGTCGTTGCCTATCCTTATCTTTGCGCCGATCATGCGCGCCCTGAACCTCATGAGCTTGAGGCCCAGGCCGTCGCTCTTCTGCGGGTCTTTTTTCCCGAACCCTGTGCCGTTGTCAGTAACATCGAGGAATATCCTCCCCTCTGACTCGCCAAGACAGATCGTGATGATATCCGCGCTTCCGTGTTTCACCGCATTGTGCACCGCCTCGTTGGCAATGTAGTACAGCTCTGCCGCGTTTGCCGCCTCGACCCCGACCGCGGCGCACTCCTCAATGAAATTACACGAAACATCGTAGAGCTCGCTTACCGAGGCCGCAAGGTTCTTCAGCGCGTTCTGCAGCCCCTCGTAGTTTATCTCGACGAGCAGCACCCCCTTGAGGAGCTTCTTTGTAAGGTTAAGGGACTCTCCGATAAGCCCCTGGATCTTCTGCAGGTCGCGGAGCTCGATTTTACGGCCGGTCTGCTTTTTCATCTCCAGGCTGCGCATAATGAGCGATATACCGGTAAGGTACTGAATGAGGTTATCGTGCAGCAGTTCGCCTATGCGCTGCTGCTCGCGCCTGCTCACCTCGTGCACCCGGCTAAGCAGCCTGTTGTATTCGGTCATGTCGATGAGGGTGACAACGTATTCGGATTTGCCGGGACCCAGGGCGGTCAGGCAGTAGACGTTCTTGATGCTGCCGGACCTGTCGCGCACCTTGAACTCGTTCCTGTTTATGAGGGACGCCTCGTCCGCCCCCAGCTCCTGGGAGTTTTTGCGTATCTCCCTGACGTACTCGGGGATGACAAAATCCTGCCATGTCATTTTGCCCTCCAGTTCGTCGCGGGGGTAGCCCGAGAGTTCAATCATGCCGTTGTTAACAAGGACAAGCACGTCGTTCCTCACTATGGCCATGGCAGAGCCCGTGCTTTCAAAAACGGTCTTGTACATGGTCTCTGATATGCGGAGGGCATCCTCGAGTTTTTTCTTTTCGGTAATGTCAAAGAAGATTGATATGATGCAGTCCTCACCGTTAAGGATTATAGGTTCAGCGGAATATATGTAGTTATGGATATCGCCGTTAAAATGGCGAAAAAGGATCTCCCGGTTCCTTACGGATTTCCCCTCGTACAGCGGTGCAATGATCCTCTTCCTTGCAGCCGATGGTTCCCATATATTTATGTCGAAAACCGTGCGGCCCACTATGCCTTCCCTTGTGTAACCCGTCTCCATGAGAAACGCGTCGTTAACCTCGACTATCCTCCCCTCTACCAGCGTGGTGATGCTTATACTGATGGGTGCGAGCCTGAACGACCTTGAGAACTTCTCCTCGGAGATACGCAACGCCTCTTCAAGCTGCTTGCGGTCTGTTATGTCAAAAAAATTCGAGATTATGCATTCAATCCCGGCAACCCTGACAGCCTCTGCCCCGAATATATAGTTGTGCATGTCACCGTTTTTATGCCTGAAGCGTATCTCCCTCCCCTTGACAGGGTGGCCGCTCCTGACCGGCCCGATGATCTCCTCCCTGATCAAGGGCGTCTCCCATATGTTTATGTCGAGTACGGTTTTCCCGGCTATGTCCTCCCTGGTATAGCCGGTGTTCCTGAGGAACTCGTCGTTCACCTCAACTATGCGCCCCTCTGCCAGCGTGGTGATTGTGAGGCTTATGGGCGCCAGGTGGAAGGCGCTGGAATATTTCTCTTCGGACAGGCGCAGTTCGTCCATGCTGCCCGGCAACAGGGCACCGGCGCATGGGCCTTCGGTGTTCTGTACATCCTGTACAGGCACATCTTCAACGCTTGATGCTATGCAATTGATGAACATCCCATCAGCATCAGTGCCGGCCATCATGTTGAGCATAAATTCACGGCATCTTCCTGCGTCCTCTTTTAAAATAATTCTCAGAGTTTTTAGGGCCCGGGCCTCAAAGAGTTTCATGATATCATCCGGTCTGAGGGGCCTCTCTCCGGGAGCGGTACAGGAATCTAACACATCCCACAGTTTTCTACCAAGGGCATCTTCGGTGTTTATGCCTGTAATCTTCTCCATGGCACTGTTCCAGCAGGTAACCTTACCGTCGCCTGTTGCCACTGCCACTCCATCGCTCATGAACCTGGAAAGTTCCGGGAATACGGCAGATAAAGGAGTGGCGGATGTTACGTTTTTTTCCATAAAAGTATCATATGAAGAGAAGCCGGTTCAGGCAAGCACTATTTTGCACGGCATGCAGACTTTGCAGCCCATTAACAAAAAGTCTTTTTATAAACAATGTTGCCTCTTCCCTTGATTTTTCCTTAAAAATAAATATTCTTTTATTACGGAGAATGCAAAATGAATGCTGAAGAGAAGACCAGGCTGCGACGTTTCCCGTTCATATTTTTATTATCAACAGACGGCATAAGCTGTTTTCTGCTGGTGCCCCTCGTAGTCTTTCACGTATGGCTCAATCTCGATTTTAACAACAGCCAGCTCTCCCTGCTACTGAAAAGCACAGCGGCGGCAGCAGGGATCACCCTGGTGCCAGTCGTGATTATCACTGCTTTTCTAATAAAACCCATCGTGAAATATTTTAACACGCTTGTATCAGAAAAAGAATGCGATGACGCGCTTTACCAGAAGGCATTCACCAACCTGATAAACCTGCCGTTATTCCACGGTCTCAGGGCATTCTTCTGTTACGCAGCCGGGTTCATTATTATTGTTGCCCCCACAATTATGTATGGCAGCCTGAATACAGTCCAGATGACAAACCTTCTTATTATTGCATTCCTTGTGCCTGTCTTCGCGGCCATGATATATTTCAGCATATCCGAAATACTTGTACAGAGGTACATGCTGTTCGACTGCCTGCCACGGTGGATCACCGGCCGCACCAGGTTCAGGATGTCCCTCTCCCTCAGGATGGCGGGCCTCTCCCTCACAAGCGCCCTGCTGCCATTTCTGCTGCTGCTCTCATACCTGCTTAAAATGACGATGCCGCTTAATGTCAGCAAATCCGGAGTTGTGCTCATGGCGGCCATCATAGGAATTATCGGCCTGGTCATTTCCGCGTTCATGACACTGATCCTGATTAAATCAATAACGCTTAAAATGTTCATAATACATGACTCCATCGAAAAGGTTAAAACCGGTGACCTCTGCTCAAAACTCTACAAGATCTCGACAATAGATGAATTCCAGAACACCAACCTTGCCATTGCCAAGGTCAGGGGCAGCCTATACGAAATAGTCCAGGCAATCAATTCCACCATCCAGAGCCTTGGCGATTCATCCGCTGACCTCACCCTGGCCAGCGCGCACTTTGCCGATACAGCCCAGTCACAGGCTTCATCGACAGAGCAGATGAATGCGACTATCGAGGAGCTCTCCGCGGGCATGGACCGCATAACAGACAATACTACTGAACAGAACCGCGACATGAACTCCCTCATCGCGAGCATGAAGGACTTCTCTCTCACCATGGAATCCACGGCGTCGAAAACCGGCGAGAGCATGAAGCTAACCGACAGCATGAAGGAGAGCGCCACATCGGGCGAGGACTCGCTGAAGCAGATGATTGACAACATAAACAGCATCCGCGAGAGCTCCGACAGGATGAACAGCATCGTGGAGATCATAAACGACATATCCGACAAGATCAACCTGCTGTCGCTTAACGCGGCTATCGAGTCCGCCCGTGCGGGAGAAGCCGGTCGCGGGTTTGCCGTTGTCGCAGACGAGATATCAAAACTTGCAGACCAGACAGCGTCGAGCATAAAGGAGATAGACGGCCTCATACGCAGGAACAACGAAGAGTCCAGGAAGGGGATCACAAACGTTGACTTCACCAAGAGCAGAATAGACATTATAGCGCAGGGGATGGAATACATCGTATCGATGATGAATACCATAGCATCCCAGATGCAGAAACAACTGGTCGAAAACCAGGCATTGTTCGATATGGCGAACAGGATCAACGAAATGACAGAGTCCATATCCGCATCAACAACCGAACACAAAAAGGCCATGGACGAGATAGTCAGGGCTGTGACATCAATCAACGACGGCACACAGACTATCTCCTCCGGAGCGGAAGGGGTCTCGGCAAAAACACAGAATATCAACAGCATAATAACATCGCTGAAATCACGCATAGCGTTTTTCAGGATGTAGGTTCATGTATTATACAGGGGGTACAGATGGAAAGGTATAATCCTTTTGAAATGCACAGGATTGTGATCCCGGAATTCATTTTCGGCAGCGGCGCAATGGAAACAGTGGACAGGTGGGTCAGTGAGCTTGGCGCAAAAAAAATTCTTGTGGTTACGGACCAGGGCGTACTGAAGGCGGGATGGGCTGAGATCGCAGACCGGATAGTAAAAAACGCGGGAGTATCTTTCACTCTCTTCAGCAGCATAACTGCAAATCCGACCGATACACAGGTAAGGGACGGGGCTGAAGTCTACAAGAGCGAAAAGTGCGACCTGATACTGGCAGTGGGCGGCGGCGCAGTAATGGACTGCGCCAAGGGGATAGCAGCAGTAAATTCCGGCATAATAAGGATCAATGAGTTTGAAGGAGAAGACCTTGTGCCGCTCCGGATACCGCCCCTGATCTGCATCCCTACAACCGCAGGCACATCCTCTGACATTTCGCGATACGCCATGATCACATCAGAATCCGACAGGCGCAAGTTCATAATCAAAAGCAGCAAGATCATGCCGCGCGTATCGCTCATCGATTCAATCACCACTACGACCCTCCCGCCCGAACTCACTGCTGCAGCGGGCATGTGCGCCCTTACAAACGCAATTGAATCATATGTTTCCGGCAACAGCTCCCCTGTCACCGACACAAACTCCCTTCGTGCGGTCAGCCTTGTGTGCCACAACCTGGTACCGGCCATCGAGCACCACTACGACCTGAGGTACAGGGACAGGATGATGCTTGCAAGCCTTCTGGCGGGCATGTCGTTCTCCAACACGGGCGGCGGGCTTGTGCATTCCATGTGCAACGCGGTAACGGGTTCCACCGGCAACAGCCACGGTGAATGCTGCGCCATGCTTCTTGAACATGTTGTAAAATATAATTTCTATTCCGCCGCAGACAGGTACACCGACATTGCCAGGTCAATGGGCGTCGACACGGAGGGCATGGGGCACGACCGGGTAAGGGACGCCTTTGCCGCAGAGATTTCAACACTGAGGCACAGGGCCGGGATAAGTTCAACCCTGAGGATAAAAGGCGTGACACATGAGATGATAAATGACCTTGCGGCAGATGCGGCAAAGGGAGCGTTCACTGACGGCAACCCCAGGGAGGCATCTGTCGCGGCAATAGCGGATATATTCTCTAAAGCCCTTTAAGGCCTCATACCCTGAAGTAACTCACCAGCTGGTGCAGGACCACGGCATTGTCACGCATGATCTCGGCAGTTGAGGAGAGCTGCTCAGATGCGGACGCGTTCTGCTGCGTGATGCTGTCAGTCTGGTTCACGGCCTGGGCTATCTGCTCAAGGCCTGACTTCTGTTCATTGGACGCGGCATTTATCTCCTGGATAATCCCCCTTACCTGCTTGATAGCCTCGAATATCTCCTTGAGCGCCTCGCCGCTGTCGTTTGCAAGCTTTGTACCCTCGTTCACCTTTTCGGTTGAATTCTTTATAAGGGCTTCGATCTCTTTTGAGGATGTTCCCGAACGCTGCGCAAGGTTCCTAACCTCCGTTGCAACAACCGCGAAGCTCCTTCCGTGCTCACCGGCACGGGCAGCTTCAACAGCAGCATTGAGTGAAAGCAGGTTGGTCTGGAATGAGATGCCGTTTATTATAGTAATAATATCCTTTATCTTCTTGGATGATTCGTTTATCTCGTTGATGGCCACGACCGCCCTGTGCATGACTTCATCGCCCTTTTCTGCAAGTGCGTAAGAGGTGTTGGAAAGTTTGTCCGCGGTGATGGTGTTCTCTGCGTTCTGCGATACAGTTGACACAAGCTCCTCCAGGGTTGCCGAAATCTCCTCTACGCCTGCGGCCTGTTCATTGGTAGACTGGGAGAGGCTCATGGCTGCCTGCTTTATCGTGTCGCTGCTGGATGTCACAAGGTCTGACGACTCCTTGACGTTCATGATGATATCGCGCAGCTTGAGCAT
>CAYTSF010000086.1:0-14229 GCA_964440335.1 uncultured Leptospirales bacterium | reverse complement strand
GCCATCAGCAACTACAAGAGCAGAAACGAAGAGTGGTCGGACCCGGTGTTTGATGTTACCACGGACCCGACCCTGATTAAAAACGCTGCATTCAGGAACCGCTCATTTGTGTGGCCGCAGATCCATAACGCGAGCCTGTCGCCATACGTCAGGCTCACCTTCGGGGAACTGACAGTTAAAGGAAATCTATATACCACATATAAATACGCGAATCAGGAGAAGTACGCATCAACCGACGAGTCCTGGCCCGGAGACACAGTGCTGGCCGACACCGCATACGAACCATTTAAAACAATCAAGGAGTACACAACTGCCGGGATAAACATTAATCCTTCTTACAGGTTCGCGACATGGAACAGGCTGAACATGGCGTTCATGTACAGGTACAGCATATACGACGAGAGCGAACAGGCAATCTCCGCCATTGAGTCCCCAAAAATCGCTGCCACGATCTTCGGCCTTGACCCCTACCCCGTCAAACGCCTGGAGGCATCGGCACTGACTGCGGCAGTTGAAGATGAAATAAATTTCGGCCCGCTGAATATTACACTGGGCATTTCATACGACGCGCAGTTTTTTCACACATTCAAAAACCGCGAGGCGCTCTACCAGTTTGAGGATGCCTACGTCGTGAAGAACGATTCAACCCTGCTTGGCACAAAGGACTCTTTCAATCCCGTTGCGGGCATAATGTACACTCCAATTGAAGACCTGCTCGTGCTGCGCCTTGCGGGATCGATAAAGACAAGGTTCCCCGACCTGAGCGAATACTCCATGATAGTTGACGACTCGCGGGACAACGGCCTCAAACCTGAAAAATCATACAATCTCAATACCGGAATTGAACTTCTCTTTCTTGACAGGATGCTATCATTCCGCAATGATTACTTCGCGAGCATGGTCAAAGACCGTATCGAAAAAATATCAGGTGGGATAGACCCGCCGGTGAACATCGGAGAGATTATTTCCCAGGGAATTGAAAGCATCATCACGTATGAAAGCGCACAGATTGCCGGCCTTTTTACCATAAAGGCCGAGGTGTCATACACCTACCTGCACGCAAGGATGCACGATGACACGCCTGAAGAAAAGGTAAACAAGGGGGAATACCTGGAGAACACTCCCGCACACCAGTTCTGCGCCGACATCAAACTCAAATTTGTTCAGGGCACGATGCTGGCAATCTGGGGCTATAGTACAATAAACCAGGTGGTTTATGCCATGCGCCAGGCGCCGGCATCATCTGACCCCTACTCGACATCGTACTTTGAAGCCGTGAGGCTCCATGACTCGGTGATGCTGAACATAAGGCTGGCGCAGAAATTTTATGAAAAATACGAAGCATATATCATGTGCAAAAATATACTGGACGACTACAATGCTGACCCCTTCATACCCGGGCCAGGCAGGATATTCTACGCCGGTGTATCGGCGGAGTTCTGACCATGAAGATTAAAAAAATCATACAGCCGGTATTGCTTGTTGCAGCGCCCCTTCTCTGCATCGCGCTCTCCGCGTTCCTGGGGCGCTACCCCCTTTCGCCTGTAGAAATAGTCCACGCGATATGGAGCAGGTTCACGGGATCGTACGTGCCCGATGTGAACACAAACATAGTATGGGAGATACGCATGCCGCGGGCCATACTGGGGAGCATGGTTGGCGCGAGCCTGGCAGTGAGCGGCGCCGCGCTGCAGGGGCTGTTCCGCAACCCGCTGGTCAGTTCAGGAATGCTTGGAGTGAGCGCGGGCGCCGGTTTTGGCGCGGCCCTTGCAATAGTCCTCTTTCACAACACGTTTATGATTTACCTCTTCGCCTTTGTTTTCGGCATACTGGCTGTCGCACTGAGTTACATGATAGGGAAGATTTATGATACGGCGCCGGTCATCATGCTGGTGCTGGGGGGAGTGATTGTGTCATCAATATTCTCTGCCCTCCTCTCGCTCATCAAGTACATCGCTGACCCGTACGTTGAGCTTCCCTCAATCGTCTTCTGGCTCATGGGCAGCCTGTCAACATCAAACTATAAAAGCATCGCCATATCATCCGTACCCATAGTCACCGGACTCGCAGGCCTCATGTTCATGCGGTGGAGGATCAACGTGCTTTCCATGGGCGACCGCGAGGCAAAGTCCCTGGGGCTCAACATAAACCTTGAAAGGGCCATAGTAATCTTCTGCACAACCCTCGCAACGGCAGGTGCGGTGTGCGTCAGCGGCATCATAGGATGGGTGGGCCTTGTAATCCCCCATATAGGAAGGATCATTGCGGGGAACGATAACCGCCTCCTCATCCCCGTGAGCATGTCCCTTGGCGCCTGCTTCCTTGTAATCATCGACAACCTTGGAAGGATCATCACAGGCGGCGAGATACCGCTCAGCATACTTACTGCAATAATCGGCGGCCCGTTTTTCGTTTACCTCCTTAAAAAAACAAAAGGGGGGGGATGGTGATGCCTGTAATCTCTGTAAAAAATGCGACGTTCTCGTACGATGGAATGAACGTTTTTGAAAACATAAACCTTGACCTTGCCAGGGGCGAAATTGTCTGCCTCTTCGGGCCCAACGGCTGCGGCAAGACCACGCTGCTCGACAATATCATGGGGCACCTTTCGCTGGATGAAGGGTCAGTAGAAATTGACGGAAGGGAGATAAACAGGTACAGCCGCAGGGAGATCGCGCAGAAGGTATCATACGTGCCCCAGGTACATGAAAGGACATTTCCCTACAGGGTGCTCGACATCGTGGTAATGGGGAGGACGCCCTACCTCTCGCCATACTCCTCGCCTGGAAAGGAGGACTACGCCATGGCAGAGGAGGCCCTTGAAATGGCAGGCATCGCCGGACTTAAAGAGCGCCTCTACACGCGGCTAAGCGGCGGAGAGACACAGCTCGTAATCCTGGCAAGGGCCCTTTGCCAGCAAACACCGGTTATAATAATGGACGAACCGGCATCGCACCTGGACTTCAGGCATGAACTCATGCTGCTCGAGACCATTGCGGGCCTCACGGAGAGCAGGAAACTTTCCATGCTCATATCGACACATTCGCCCAACCACGCCTTCTATTTCGAGAACAGGGGCACGCCTGTTCGCATAGCCATGATGGCAGGAAGAGGAATTACAGACATCGGTAAGCCCTGCGATGTCATTACAGAAGAAAACATGAAAAAGCTTTTCAGCATTAAAACAAAAGTTTTTACAGGCAACGGGGACGAAAAAAGTAAAATGAAATACATAGTGCCGGTGAGCATAAAATAGCGCCGCGAAGATACGGGCCCTGCGGCAGGGCCATAACACATTAACACGAAACGGAGAAGCCTGATGAATAAAAAGATTTACATAATAATACTGCTCCTCGCAGCAGCTATTCTTTATATAAACAGCCCTGCGCATACAAAGGCAAAAGAGAAACACGTTACAGACTGTTACGGCCGGGACGTTGTTTTGCCCGGCGAGGTAAAGCGCATCGCCTGCCTCTACGCATTCTCGGGACATGTTGTGTCAATGCTCGGCCGTGCTGACGACATAGTAGCAGTGGTCAGGGGCCTCAAGAGGGACAGGCTGCTGACCGACATGTACCCATCCATCCTGAACGCATCTGTTCCCGGAAGTAATGATTCCCTTAACGTTGAGGAGCTCCTCAACACAAAACCTGACATAGTATTCATCAAGGACACCATTGCAGGGAGCAGGGCTGACACAGAGATGCTCGACAGGTTCGGAATAAAGTATCTTGTTGTCTATTATGACAGCATCGAAACCCAGATGAACGCGGTGAACGTTATAGGCAGGGCCATTGACCGGGAGAAAGAGGCCGCGAAATACAACAGCTATTACAGGGAATGCATTTCAAGGGTGAAAAAAATCGCGGCAAAGGTACCGGAGAAAAAAAGGGTACGGCTCTACCACTCCATACTCGAGACACTGAAGACCGATGGGCCGGCCGGTATAGGCGCTGAATGGACTGCAATTGCAGGAACATTTAACGTCTCTGCAAATGGTCTTGAAGACAAAAAACAGAATGAGTGCATGGTGAACATAGAACAGGTGCTGGTCTGGAATCCGCAGGTAATTATAACCCATGAAGACGGGGCCAGGGAGGAGATCATGGGCAGCAGCCAGTGGTCTTCGGTCGACGCTGTAAAAAACGCCAGGGTATACAAGATGCCCAACGGCATTTCCCGCTGGGGCCACCCCGGATCAGTTGAGACACCACTGGCGCTTCTGTGGACCGTCAAAATCATATACCCGGAATACTCATCATCAATCGATATAGAGAAAGAAACAAAATATTTTTACAAAACTTTTTTCAACTACGCGCTTTCCGGTAAAATGCTGAAAGAGATACTTTACGGCAGCGGTATGAGAAAATCAAAGAAAGAGGCCGGCAACTGATGGAGATACTTGTTTGCATTGATGACACCGACAACCTGGAGAGCAAGGGTACAGGCCACCTTGCCGAAATTTTAAGGCACGACATCGAGACCATATACCACGGCAGCACCACCCGCATCACCCGGCACCAGCTCTTCGTTTCTGACGATATACCCTATACGTCGCATAACAGCGCCATGTGTTTCAAGGGAGAGATTGACCCTCCGGTACTGGATGATATTATTGCCTACGCCGGGGTGCTCCTTGAAAAACGGAGCGCCGCAGGTTCAGACCCCGGTCTTTGTGTCGCAGCAGCAGACCGCATCATGGAGAGGGATAAACTTATAAGCTTCGGACGCGATGCGACGTGCAAGGTCCTTACAAAAGGGATGGCCATTGAACTTGCACGGGCCGCGGGCGTTCACCTCTCTGAGCATGGGGGTACCGGCGGCGGCATAATCGGCGCGCTGGCAGGCGTGGGCCTCAGGCTGGGAGGCAACAACGGCAGGTTCAAGGGATGGCTTGATGTGCGTGAGGAGGACAGGATAATCACCGCCGGAAGACTTATAAAGGGTTACGATATCGATGAGGTACGGGATGTTTGCGGATATGCACTGAATCATGAGGATAAGGTTTTTCTTGAGGAGAGGATAAAAACCGTGCTCCTGGACGGGCATTGCGTGCTCCCCGTGAAAAAAAAGAGTACCGGGGATACGTGCTGGGCCAATATCAGCAGGGATGAAATCCGGAAATACTGATTTTTTAAAATTTTTATCGCGCATTTTTCAGGAGAAAAAGTTTGTTTTTTCCCGCCAGGATGATTCTTTACTTTATAAAGTGTAATACGGAATAATAGGAACCGGTTTTAACGATCAACAGTCGGGACCATATATTCTGCCTGCGCAATCAGGGTAACAAAGGATTGCATGGATATCTCCTATAAAATAACATGGAATATATTATTAAGGAGGAAGGTCATGGCAGGAAAAATTTTTTACAGAGAAAGAAGAAAAGTCGCCAAGGGCGAGGAGAAACCGAGATACGCGGTTGCAGCAGTGTATGACCTGGAGCTCGATTTTGTATCAGAGCATTTCCGTAAATCCGAACTTGAGGAGATTGCCGCGGCAACAGGCGCTGAACTTGTTTTTCTGTCCAATGACAAGAAAACAAAAAAGCATGCCGATAACGCGTAATCCGTATCGGACAGCTTCATCATTGACAATACAGGGCAGATAAGTCCTGTTGACTGCCCTGTTACACTTAAACAGGTTTCTTATAAACAAATAAAGCGAGGGGAGAAATATGGCGCTCATAAGGGAAAAGGACGGCAAACGCCTTCACATAAAAAGCAAGCTCATGGGTGAAAGCCTTGTAGGTAAAGATCTTCTCAACAACCTGAATGTGGCGCCCCAGCAGAGGCTCTTCCCCGATGTGAATATCATGAAGGTGGGAGGTCAGTCCATATCTGACAGGGGGGCCAAAGCCCTGCCCCAGGTGATAAATGAGATCGGTTCCAACAGGGACAAACACAAGATGCTTGTTACAACTGGCGGCGGCACAAGGAGCAGGCATATCTACTCTATCGGCATGGAGCTTGGAATGCCCACAGGCATGATGGGCAAGTTCGGCAGCGCCATATCCGAACAGAACGCGCTCATGGTGGCTACCCTCCTCTCGCGGTGGGGAGGAATAAAAATCGGCGTAGACCAGATACTCGAACTCTCCCTCTACTATGACCAGAAGGCCATACCCGTAATCGCAGCCATGCCGCCCTATGACCTCTTTTCAATACCTTCGAAAAACGGAAGGATACCAAATCTCCGCACAGACTCCGGCACAATTATACTCGCTGACCTCATCGGCGCGAAAAGCTGCATATTCATAAAAGATGAAAAGGGGCTTTATACCGATGACCCGAAGAAGAATCCCGATGCCCTTTTCATTCCAAAAATCACAGCAGAGGAGCTGATCGAACAGGACCTGCCCGACCTCATAATAGAGAGGACATGCCTCACAATACTCCAGGACAGTGAAGTTGTAGACTCCATACAGATTATAAACGGACTTGAAGAGGGGAACATCACCAGGGCCCTGAACGGCGAACACGTGGGCACACTGGTCTCTTCCGATAAAAAATAGTTTTACCGCGCAACCGGTTCAGCCACGCGTTAAAACAGTTGACTGTTAAGATTGAATGCCGGGTATAATTAAATTATGGAGGATCAATCGCAGTTTTCAGGGTATGCACAAAGCCGGATGGTACGGGGTCCCGGGATTTTATTTCCCTGTTCAGGTATAAAATCCGGAACCGGTTTTTTTAAGGAGACTGCCAGATTAAGTGAAATCATATGCTCGAAGTAAAATCAGTAGATGAAGTATTTAATATTATCGGGGAAGAGTTTTCCGGTTACAGCCTTGAAGATGAAACGGTCTCTATCCTCGAAGCCTGCGGCAGGGTGCTTGCGGAAGATATAATCTCTTGTGAAAACGTGCCCGCATTCACACGTTCCTCGGTAGACGGATATGCCGTATTCGCATCCGACACCTTTGGCGCCTCTGAAACCATGTGCGTCCAGCTATTAAAGTCTGCCCCTGTTGAGATGGGCACAACCCCTTCAGAACCATTGAAGAGGGGGCACGCGGCATACATACCCACAGGGGGCGAGCTGCCCCGGAACGCCGATGCCGTTGTGATGATTGAATACACCGAAGAGAACAACGACGAATATGCATACATCACCAGGCCCGTGGCGCCGGGGAACAACGTAGTCCTGACCGGTGATGACATTAAAATCAACTCCACCATATTTAAATCCGGAAGAAAACTTAAAACCGCAGACATCGGCGTCCTGGCCGCGGTGGGCATCGCCGAAATCAGGGTAAAAAGAAAACTCAGGGTCGGGGTAATCGCCACCGGCGACGAAATAATCCCCGTGGACAAAAAACCTGTCCACGCGCAGGTACGGGACATCAATTCAAACATACTCTGCGCCGCGCTAAAGGAATACAATGCCGAGCCCGTGATGTACGGGATCATCGAAGACAACTACGAAAAAATAAAATCCGTCACCGTGAAAGCACTGGAGGAATGCGACCTGCTCTGCATTTCAGGGGGGAGCTCCGCCGGTGAAAAGGACGAGACTGCGGATATTATCCATTCTCTTGGCGGACCCGGCGTGCTGGTACACGGCATCGCGGTCAAGCCCGGCAAGCCCACGATCATAGGAAAAGCGCATAACAAACCGGTTATCGGTCTGCCCGGCCACCCGGCCTCGGCATTCGTGATCTATTCGATATTTGTCACAACGATCATGGACACGATGACTTCCGCGCTCCAGGGCAGCAGGAAGTCCCTCAGCGCCGTGCTGTCACAGAATTACCCTTCCAATACAGGACGCGAGGAGTTCGTTCCTGTTAAGCTGGAATACTCAGATGGCGGGTGTACTGCCAACCCGGTTTTCGGCAAGTCGGGGCAGATCAAGATGCTCTCTGACGCTGACGGATATATTCATATTAAAAGAGAAAGTGAAGGCCTCCTGGCAGGCAGGCCGGTTGAAGTAATTCTATTTTGAAAGAGTTAAAACATGGCATTTACATATCTTGACAACAAAGACCTGGATTTTGTTTTAAGCAGTTACCTTGCGCGGGTTTCCGAAACCCTGCAGAAAATTGAGGATGAGGTTGAAGCCGTTAACTCCTGCGGCAGGGTCACATCGCAGGCAGTATATGCCGCGATCTCATCCCCCCATTACCTTGCAAGCGCCATGGACGGTATCGCAACCAGCGCTAAAAAAACATTCGGCGCGACCGAGACCACTCCAGTAATCCTGAAAGAGAACGATGATTTCGAAAGGATAGATACCGGGGACCCGGTGCCTGACAGGTTTGATTCAGTAATAATGATCGAAGATGTCATTGAACTTCAGAACGGCACCATCAGGCTACTGAATGCCGCTTTCCCGTGGCAGCACATACGCCAGGTCGGCGAGGATATTTGCCAGGGAGAGATGATCATTCCGTCAAACACGAAGATAGAACCTGCAACAGTCGGTGCCATGCTTGCAGGTGGCGTGAGCAGAATTAAAGTCTGGAAGAAACCTGTTGTGGGCATTATACCCACCGGTGATGAAATAATCAGGCCCACGCATAATCCTGAGAAGGGAAAAATCATCGAATTCAATTCATCGGTTTTTTCATCCATGCTTGAAGGCTGGGGCGCGGATTTCAGGGTCTATGACATTGTGCCCGACAGATATGACCTGATTAAAAGTACCGCACAACTGGCCGTGAGCGAATGCGACATGGTACTGATAAACGCGGGCTCATCAGCCGGAAGAGATGATTACACTTCACAGGTAATCAGGGACCTGGGCGAGGTACTCTTTCACGGCATATCGATCAAACCCGGAAAACCAGCCATCCTTGGGACAGTAAACGGCAAACCGGTTGTGGGAATACCCGGATACCCGGTTTCCGGGATTATAGTCATGGAACAGATTGTAAAAAAAGTACTGGAACTCTACCTGTCAAACAGCTTCGCGGAGCGTCCCCGCATCAACGCCCTTCTTTCGCGCAGGATTGTTTCATCCCTCAAGTACAGGGAATTCATCAGGGTAAAGCTGGGTGATGTGGAGGGAAATATTATAGCGACGCCGCTTACATCAGGGTCAGGGGTGATTACCTCTTTCGTCAGGGCCGACGGGCTGCTTACAGTTCCGCAGAACACCGAGGGCTATGAAAGCGGAAGTGCTGTAGAAGTGGAACTGTTAAAGAGTATCGATGATATTAGAAAAACAATTGTTGTAACCGGGAGCCATGATCCGCTCATAGATGAAATTTCAGACATGCTGAGAAGAACAGGCAGCGGTCATTTTATTGCATCGTCTCACGTCGGCAGCATGGCCGGGCTCATGGCCATAAAAAGGAACGAGGCCCACATAGCAGGCATCCACCTGCTTGACGAGGTTTCGGGAGACTACAACATCCCATACATAAAAAAGTATCTTAATTCCAGTGAGATAGTTCTGGTTAAAGGGGTCAGGCGGACGCAGGGACTGATTGTCGCGAAGAACAACCCGCTTAACATAACAAAGATAAGCGATCTTACAGGGGACAACGTCCGTTTCGTTAACAGGCAGAAGGGCTCAGGAACGCGCATACTCCTTGATTATCTTTTAAACAGGGAGAAGATCAGTCCCGATGACATTTACGGTTACACAAGGGAGGAGTACACCCACCTGTCAGTGGCTGTCCAGATAACGCAGGGTAGCGGCGATGCAGGCCTGGGAGTATACTCCGCGGCAAAAATTTACGGCCTTGACTTTGTCCCGGTCTGCGAAGAGGATTACGACTTTATCCTTCTCAAAAAAAACCTCGATTCCTCTCCGGCCAAAAAACTCATTGCCATTCTGCAATCCGGGGAATTCAAAGAGCGCCTGTCAGCGATGGGGGGATATAATACCGGGGATTCCGGAAAGATAATCTATCCGGAATAGGCAAACTCCCGTTATACGAACAACGGCACCGATCTCCTGCCGGAATCAGCGCAAATCCGCTCTATACATTTTTGCTGATATAGGGATAATTGCCCGCGCATCCACGGCACCTGTCACCGTGTTTTGCGGGATAGGACTCGCCGCATACAGGACATATTACCGAAGGCCCGGCCTTTTTGCGGCTTATACTTTCAGGGTCAACCTTCACCCTCTGCATGCTCAGCATAGAGTGACCTGCATCCCTTATCTGGCTCATGAGCAGGTCGTAGTCCTGTTCTTTCTTTGTTTTAAGTTTCAGGAACCAGCTGTTTACCTCTGACCAGTTCTTCAGCTTCTCCATGTCAAGGTAGACCCTGATCCCCTCGCCGCTATTCTTTTCATAGAGGGTCACTGCGAATTTCCCGAAGTCAAGAATTGTCAGCCAGCCGTTGCCTATTGTACATGGGGTCAGGAGCTGCACTGAGTCAGGAAGGCACACGGGCGTCTCGCATATGGCATCAAAAAACTCACCATCGGGAAGGTTCTTCAGGGCAAGGTCAACCATAAACCCGCCTATCATGAGCCCCGGAGCAGCAGTGCCGTGAAATGATGTTACAACCTGTGTGTATTCCTCGTAGGAATATGTACCTATGTTCATGGTGGTTCTCCAATTCTGTTTTTCAGTTTTCCCCCATACTCATCGATGATGCCCCAGAGAGCATGAAGAAATTATCAGACCTGTTTCCTTTCCTGTTTTTTCCGGGTCTAAGGGGCGGAACCCCTTAAAAAAAGCCCACTTCAGGCTTTCTGAAGGTATCAAACGCCAGTTTGGAAACAGGTCTATAAAATATATTATGACTCAAAAATTTATTATTCGCATGCATTGCCTGCCGGTTATTCTCTGTGTCACCAGAGTTTCAGCGGCAGGTTCTTCATCAATACACCAGCGCCAGTTTCTGTTCCCTCGCGGCCCTGGAGAGCCTCTCGTCTTCCGCTCCTGTCCTGGTCATTGTCTTTAACCAGTTCTGGTCGACCCTGCCCTGTACAACAGGAAGCAGTTCGTCCGCAAGGTAAAGCGCCTCGTTAACATCGTGCGTAACGTATATCACGGGGAATGCGAATCTCCCCTTCAGGTTCTTCAGCTCTTCGCGGAGTACCCTTCGCGTCATTGCATCCAGTGCTGAGAATGGTTCGTCAAGCAGCAGGATTTGAGGCCGCCTTGCCATGGCCTGGCATATGGCGCAGCGCTGTCGTTCACCGCCCGATACCATTGCGGGCATTCTTTTTTTCAGGTGGCTTATTTTAAAGAGATCAAAGAGTTCATCCACCTCCCTTTTATCTTCAGCGGCAAAGGCTGCGTTGTCGTAAAGGCTCAGGTGCGGAAACAGGGCGTAGTCCTGGAACACGTATCCCAGACGGCGTTTCTGGATTTTTTCATTTATGCGCCTGGTTGAATCGAACCAGACATTATTATGAAATGTTATCAGTCCTGAATCGGGCCTGTCCAGTCCGGCAATCATGCGTATGATTGAAGTCTTGCCTCCGCCCGAAGGCCCTATCATCACGAGAAGTTTCCTGTCAGGACACTCAAAGGAGATGTCCATGTCAAAAAAGTCCAGGCGTTTTTTAAGTGTTATGCTGAGCGACATTATTTTTTCACCTCGTTAAGCCTGTTCACTATTACCAGGAAAATATAGCTCACCGGAATAAACAGGAGCGACAGCATCCCGGCACTCCTGTAATCCATGGATTCCACTGCTTCATAAATCGCAATCGAAGCGACCTTAGTTTCACCGGGGATGCTGCCTCCCACCATGACCAGGACACCGAAGGCACCCATGCTGTGCAGAAAAACAAGTATGGCCGAAGCCGCTATCCCGGCCATGCTGTTTGGTATAATCACGCGGAAAAAAGTCGCCCCCCTGCCAAGCCCCAGCACGTAGGCGTTTTCGATGAGCCTGCGGTCAATTCGCTGAAACGCTGCCTTCATAGGCTGGACCGCGTACGGCAGGCTGAAAATCACGGCGGCCAGGGCTATGCCGGTAAAAGAAAAAAGCAGTGAGTCGTCTGTCAGTCTCCCCCATGCGCGGCCGATAAAACCATTTGGCCCCATGGCTAAAAGAAGATAAAAACCTATTACAGTGGGCGGGAGCGCTGTGGGGAGAGATATAAGCGCCTCAATAAAAGTCTTCCCCCGTACTGTAGAAAACGTGATGAAATACGCCAGGGGTGCCGAGACAACCACAAGCGTAAGAGTTGTAACTACCGCCAGCTTGAGCGTTACATACAGGGGAAGGAGATCCATCTACTTATAACCGTACTTATTTTTTATTTTAACTGCCTGTTCTGACATAATAAATGCTGCAAAACTGTCAACATCTTTACGGTTTACCGCACGCTTCAGAACGCATGCAGACTGGACCACTACCGGAGCATCATCAACAGCAAGGTAATACCCTTTCTTTCCCTCATCAGAATATGCCGATGAAAGCGCACAGAATCCGGCATCTGCCGCACCGGTGGAGGCATACTGGAATGCCTGAGCTATATCCTGGGCATTTACAAGGCGCGGTTTGAGAAAGGATTCAAGCCCTGCGGCCCTGATTGCCTTTATGGCAGCCATGCCGTATGGAGCTGTTTCAGGATTCGCTATGGCGATTTTTTTTACACCTGGGAGTTTAACGGCATCACGCCATGTTTTAGCCGAACAGTTTTCTTTTTTTAAAGACCACAATATGACCTGGCCGTTTGCATAAACAAATGGCGCATCAGCCAGTCCCTCTTTAAAAAGCTTTGCCGGACGCTCCTCGTCAGCAGAGAGAAACATGTCATAAGGGGCGCCGCTTGTTATCTGGCTGTAGAGGTTACCGCTCGAGGTAAACGCTGCTTCAACTTTAATGCCAGTTTGAGCTTCGAATGCTGCGGCCATCTCATTGAAAGGCCTGATAAAATTTGCGGCAACACCAACACGTATTTTTTGTGATGATGATTTTGAGCAGCCCTGAACCGCTGCTGCCGCACAGACAGCGGCAATCATGATTACTGCCGCAGTTCTGAATCGTTTTTTGTACATACAAATCCTCCTGTTTTATTATTCTTCCAGTAAAAACCGGCATGTTCAAATTGCTTACCGTATAACGGCTGATTGCAGACCGGAACATTCCCGGCATACCGGCAGGGCAACAGGCAATGCAGCAAATTATTTTTATATAACCAGTTTTAACACAATAAAATTCCGGGTCAAGTGTTTTATTGTGACAAAATTAACACAACAATTACCACCCCGCAAGACCGACCAGCCACCCGGCCCGGCAATTGCCGGAGTCTGGCCCCCGTAACAGTTTATACTATTAGTGGCAGGATCAGTTGTGAAAAAAATAACACCAGTTATGCTATTGAAGGAAAATTCAAAAAAACTATTTTTATCTTGAAAAAAAGCATGCACATTTTATCAATTAGATTGTTGTACAGGATTTTCAAACAACTGTTTGTTTTATTATATCAAATTTGACACAACTGCGCTCGTTGATCGAGTAGCGGGTTTTCTTTTTTTACTTTAAATTTAAATTTGTATATAAAAATATTATGCCATTGGAGGCATAATAAAATCCGGTGAAGAAGAACAGACTTAATTGATTTGCCTGTTCCATACAGAAAAATATATAAAAAGGGAGATTGTTATGAACAAAATCCAGATCACGATCGATGGGGTGGAGGTTACCGGTATACAGGGCCAGACTATTCTCGAAATAGCGAGAGAGAACGGCTTCGACATTCCATACCTTTGCTACCATCCAAGGATCAGCAAGACAGGCGCCTGCCGTATATGTGTCGTAAAGGTGAACGGTACCATGATAAAAGCTTCATGTACCGAACCGGCGACAAACGGCGCCAATATAATCACAGAAGACGCGGAAATAGCCGGCCTCAGGAAAGGCATACTTGAAATGCTCCTTGCTGAAGGGGATCACAACTGTCTCTACTGCGAAGGAAACGGAAGCTGCGAACTCCAGGCGCTCTGCTACAGGTACGGCGTTGAAAATCCGGCAGCGGACTTTCCGAAAAATGTGCGTCAGAGAGACGTAAAATCAAGTCAGGGATTAAGACGCGACGAAAACCGATGCGTACTCTGCGGCAGATGCGTAAAGGCATGCGCTGAAATACAGGTGCAGAACGTATGGCAGTTTGACGGACGCGGATCACACGCGTGTCTCACGGCCGACATGTTCGAAAAAATCGGAGACTCATCGTGCGTACAGTGCGGACAGTGCGTCCAGCTCTGCCCAACGGGCGCCCTTTCATTTCAGACAGTGCTCGGACGCGGACCTGAATGGGAACTCAAAAAAGAATCAAGCATATGTATATACTGCGGTGTGGGATGCA
>CAYTSF010000085.1:6094-14328 GCA_964440335.1 uncultured Leptospirales bacterium | reverse complement strand
TATATAATATCATCTGCCATGGTAATAACTTTAAATAATACAATACCTATCATAAAATGAATATACACATAATCATATGTTCTCCGCCCGCCTGCGGCGGGCGGCGAACAATAGCAACTGTGGAATACCAGTTTATGATAGGTATAAATACGGGGCACGCGGATGTAAAGTAAATAATAACTGCTCAACAACAGAAGGGGCTGACCAAAAAGTTATCCCCGCGAAGGCGGGGATCCATTTTAACACTATATGTTCGGCATATGCTAATTGATTCCGGCTCATACTGCCGGGATGGCACATATCTTGTCAGACTTTATTCTTTATGAGACAGCCTCTTCATGATTATTCAGAGAATGTGCTATTTTTTACAGCGACCTGTTAACAACCCTGTTCAGCCGCGCAACAAAGGCGTTGGGATCTTTAAGTTCCATTCCCTCCACAAGCATTGCCTGTTCAAGGAGGAGAAGGCATATATCCTCAACCACCCCTTCGTCTGTTGTCTGGTCAAGTTTGGTGATTATTTCATGGTCCGGGTTAATCTCAAGCACAGGCTTGAATTCAGGCATGCCGCTCTGCCCCATGGCCTTCAGTATGTTCTGCATCTGTACAGTTGGGTCATTCTCATCGGCAACGATGCATGACGGCGAATCCTTGAGCCTTGAGCTTGCAACTACGTCCTTCACCCTGTCGCCGAGTATATCTTTTATACGCTTCACAAGAGGCTCGACCTTTTTCTCGCGCTCCCTGTCTTCGTCTGACTTGAGAGATTCCGCCGCATCGCTCCTGTTCACAGATTTGAGCTCATGATCCTTGAACTTTGGAACGGCGGAAATTACGATCTCGTCAATTTCATCATCGAGTATAAGCACCTCGATGTTCTTGTTCTTGTACATTTCGAGCAGCGGCGAGTTGCGGAGCACGTTCTCTTTGCCGCCGGTGATGTAGTATATCTCTTTCTGTTCAGGCGCCATGCGCTCGCAGTATTCCGCAAGGGTAGTGTATCCCTCCCTGCCTGAGGTCTTGTACATTACCAGTTCAAGGAGTTTGTCTTTGTTCTCAAAGTCCTGATACAGGCCCTCTTTTACCGGCACGCCGAACTCCTTCCAGAATATAGTGTACTTGTCCCTGTCCCTGTTTTTCAGCGAATCGAGTTCGCCCAGTATCTTCTTCACCGACGAAGACTTTATCTTCGCCATTACCTTGTTCTGCTGCAGTATCTCGCGGCTGACATTGAGCGGAAGGTCCTCTGAATCTATGATACCGCGGACAAACCGGAGGTACGTGGGCATGAGCTCCTTCTCGTCGTCAGTGATAAACACGCGCTTCACATACAGCTTCACGCCTGCCTTGTAGTCCTGCCTGAACAGGTCCATGGGCGCTTTGCCCGGCACATAAAAGAGCGTGGAATAATCCAGAGTGCCCTCTGCCTGCGTGTGCATGTAGAGCATGGGGTCCTCGATGTCATAGGAGATCTGCCTGTAGAACTCAAGGTAGTCCTCATCCTTCAGCTCGCTCTTGGGCCGCTTCCATATGGCCGATGCCATGTTTACCTGCTCGACCTTCTGTTCCTTTATTTCTTTCCTGTCATTCCCCTCCCCCTCGAACCTTGTGTCCTCAAAATGCAGGTAGATTGGGAACGGTACGTGGTTGGAATACTTGCGTATGATGCTCTGGATGGACCACCTGCTGGCATACTCCTCTCCCTCATCATTGAGGTGCAGCTTCACCGTGGTGCCCTGCATATCGCGTGCGGCTTCCTCTAACTCGTAGGACTCCTTGCCGTCGCTCGTCCACCTGAAGGCAGTCTCTTCACCTGCGCGCCTTGACACGACCTCGACTTTGTCAGCGACCATGAACGCAGAGTAGAAGCCTACGCCGAACTGCCCTATGAGGCTGGAATCCCTCCTCTCGTCGCCGGTCATACTCTGCACGAAATTCCTGGTTCCGGACCTGGCAATAGTTCCCAGGTTCTCCTCGAGTTCCGTGCTGTTCATGCCTATGCCCGTGTCTTCGATCGTAAGGGTCTTTGCGGCATGGTCGAACTTTATGTCTATTCTCGGCTCGAAGTGAATGGGTTTGTACTTCTCATCCGTCAGTGTTAAAAATTTTAACTTATCAAGGGCGTCGGATGAGTTGGAGATAAGCTCCCTCAGGAAGATCTCCTTGTGAGAATAAAGTGAGTGGATTATAAGATGCAGCAGCCTGTGCACCTCTGTCTGAAACTGTTTTTTACTCATGAGCAACACTCCTGTTTAAATGTAATGCGGGGAGGGCCCCGCAATTGATATTAATCCGTAAAAAATCCGCGCTAAAAAAATCAAGAAAAATTTTCTTTGCCTGACGCGCGAAGCGCGGGAAATGCCTATGATTCGCTTGTCCGGATAACCAGTGACAGCCCGATAAAGATAACAGGCACCAGCAGGCTCAGGAAAAACCCGTATGCAAGGGAGTATACCTGCGCGCCAATGATCGAATGGCTCCACCATGATACAACCAGGTCCACCAGGAACCATACGTTGAATATTACCCGCAGGGCTGTTGAAACAGTGCCGGGATAGAAGATTGTGGCAAACATTACCGCGCATATGACGATGAGGAAAAAGGAATAGGTGTTGTTCACGCCGAGCCATGAGTTGTACATGCGGAACTTGACAATTGGCGATATAATGGTTATCATCGTGAGCACGATGTTGCCCAGCAGCAGCTTGTTCAGGAAGTTCTGGGCCATGACCCATTCGTATGCCATGCCGATAAGTTTTGCGCAGAGGCTTCCAATGTAGTAGAGCAGCTCTTTGATCAGGCTGAAAATTTCTGTCAGTATGTTCATATATCAATCCGGAAATAATTTTATAAAATCCTTCACGGCTTCGGTAAAGCCCTCGGGGCCTGTACCGGCAGTAATCATGAAGTCAGTCCCCTGCATAAAGCTTCCATCGGGCTTTCTCACAATATAACCCACGTCAACATTGTCAAGCATTGCAAGGTCATTGTAGCTGTCACCGCATGCCCCTGTCTTCACGCCGGACCCGGTGTTGATGTAAGTGTAAATTTTACGCACGGCGTATGCCTTGCCCGCGCGTGAAGGGAGCAGATGGTTAAACCTGCCGCCGCGGGTAAGCTCCATCCCCGAACCCGCCAGCCGTATGTTTATCATGTCAATGTCATAATCATCGAACAGCACCCGGTCTTCAGTGATAAAGGGGAGCGTTGCCATGCGCCTCTTCGCGAGGGAGGACCTGTGAAGGTCAAGGCCGGAATAGCTGCTGATCTCCTCATCTGAAAGATCAAGGATAGATATTATTTTTTTCCCTGTTATGTTTTCAACTTCAGGGAGCCTGGCCTCAAGGACATGTGTCCCCGGCCCGGAAATCTCGGTTTTGTACTGGCCGTCTCCGCATGGAACAGCAATGCCGCAGCCGTTCTCAAATGCGAAATAACCGTATATCCCGGCCCCGGCCATGATCTCTTTCATTTCATCAAAGGTCTTGCTCGACACAGGCACAAGGGGGATGTCATTCTGCCGCAGCAGTTCTATCCCCTCCATGGACTTCTCCATGCTGTAGGAGTGAAAGTCCATGAGCGTACCGTCAACATCTGTATACATCAACTTCTTCATTTATCGCTCTTCTCCTTTATCAGTAGGAACTCGACCCTCCTGTTACGCCTTCTGTTTTCATCGTTCGTGTTGGGGTAGAACGGCATGCTCTCACCCATGCCCACGTACCTGAGCCTGGCAGGGTCGGTCCCCTTCTTCACAAGGTAGTCCCTTACAGCCAGCGCCCTCTTTTCTGAAAGCGCCAGGTTGACCTCCTCGTCTCCCACATCATCTGAATGCCCCTCGATGACAACCTTGTAGCTGCTGTACTTTTCAAGAATCTCGTAAACGCGGTCAAGGATTTTTGTCCCGCGCTTCTTGATTACAGCGCTGCCAAACCCGAACTCTATGTTGCTGATCCTGATCTTGAGGCCGCGCTCAGTAACCACAACCAGCACGTCTACAGGCAGATTGTCGGTCTCCGTGGCGGAAACATTACCTGCCGCATCCACCGCAAAAAACTGTATCGTGTAATCCGATGCTGACTCCACAAGGTCACCCTTGTCATTGAGCCCGTCCCACCTGAAACTTTCGGGCGGCGTGCCTTTGCCTGTGAACTTCCTGAAAAGCAGGCCGCTCTCGGTGTAGATGCCGATCTCCCAGTTGGCCACCCCGGAGTAGTCCTTAGCCGAGGTGCTGATGGTCAGGTAGTCGTTTTCACCGTCACCGTCGGGAGAGAAGAGCCCCGGGCTGTGGGATATATCAATATCAGGCGCGCTGTTGTCAAAAATGATTTTTTTAGGGTATGATGCCGGATTGTTACCGCTGCTGTACCACACCGAGAGCCGCACATAGTACTCTCCGTCATCCAGCTTTTTATTTTCCAGGTCCCTGCAGTCCCAGTCAACGAAGGAGCTTACCTGCCCCGTGCCGCTGATTACCTTTACAGGATCGCCGTCGGGTTCGCTTATTGTAATCTCCCACCTCTCCATCCCCTTGTTAGAGGAAACATCGGCGAAAAACCTGATGTACTTATCGGCAGAGGCGGTATACGAAAAATATTCAACTGCGGGCCGGATGTCGGCCACGTCGGTCACAGTGGTCAGTATGATCTCCTTCACCGCAGCGTAGGTCCTGTTGCCGGCCGAGTCGGTCGAGGCGAGGGAATAGTAATACACGCCGTCAGGAACGGGCTTGTCGTCAGGACCTTTCCCAAGCCATACAAATTTTGAAGGAACATTGGTCCCGTCCCATTCGTAAACAAGGATGGGGATACCCTCTGCGTTTTTTATCTCGCCCCTCCATATGTCCTCTTTTGAAGTAACGATCTTCTGCTTTATTACAAGGCTCTCTTTGTTGCCGTCGCCGTTGGGCGAGAAGATGAGGCTCTCAGTTTCGAGCGCGGCCTCAGGCGATGTGGTGTCTATGACGATGTAACCCGATTTAACAGGCGCTATGTTGTCACGCGCGTCCCATGCGTAGAAGTAGAACCTGTACCTGCCGTCAGGAAGTTTTTTACCTGTCGCATCGGTTCCGTCCCAGAGGATGCTCCCTGGCACGGTGAGCGCGTCCTTGCGTGTTACAAAACGCTCAAGGAACGAAAGTGGTGTCAGGCTGTCCTCCATCTCCCTCTCGCTCACAGTGAACTCCCTGACAACCATGTCGCGCTCGTCAGTTATCTGCAGGCGCCAGCCCTTGATGCGGCTGCTGTCATTGACCTCTATGTCGAACATCACCTCGTCCTGTATGCCGTCGTAGTTGGGCGAAATGCAGGTGTAATCCGGCGTGATCTCAATTACGGGCGGCTCCCTGTCAAGGCTGCCGTACTCGAACCTGACCCCGGCGTAATGGGAGACACCCTCCTCACCTGACCATGTGAAGGCATAGTCAAGGGCAAGCCCCGATGTCTCGCCGGTGAATGTGTAGCCTGCTCCGGCAGTCCATGCCATGTATGAGTACGACTCCGGAAGCGCTGCCCCGAGCCGCACATGCCATGCGCTGTTATAGTCCCACTGGAAACCGAACTTCACCGGGTACGACCCGAACCCGTTTATGGCAGAGATGTCGTTGTAGAACCCCAGGATGTAGTTCTGGGACCTGTAGAAACCGAAACTGTAGCCCAGGGTCACTGAATTTAAATCAGCCTCATCGCTGCTGGCATAACCCAGGCCCGCGGAGAAACCTGTTGCAGGGTTAAATATTCCGAAACCATTGTACGAATCGGAGCTGTCGAACTTCAGAATAATACCGGGCATTACGCCGATGTAGAAATTATTCCCCGCCGCATCCCAGTATAAACCGTTGAAGGCAAGCCCGAAGAGAAATCCCGATGTGATCTCCTTTGACAGCCCCATGGTGAACATGTACCCCGTTGAATCAACATCACCGGGCGAGCCCTGGAAGCAGCCCAGGCCAAGACCCAGGACACCGTAGGCGCCGGGCATGAGAAGCGAAGTATATGGAAAAACGTAATCCCCGTCCAGGGAACCGTAGTCAACAGAAAACGATGCCCTTTCGGCAAGCGACACAGAGGCCGGGTTGAGCATGAACGAATCCGCCCCGGTGACAGAAACGCCTGTGCCGCCCCTGCCCAGCACCACAGGGTCAGCGCCCGACAGAAAAGGCCCGCCCTTCTCCGAGGCATTGAGCTTCACAGGATATGCAGCTAACAATAATATTGATGCAAAAAATATGCAGTTAATATATTTCTTCATTTGTATTCTCTGAGTGAATTTAAGCCACACCCTGACATGCAGGACCGCAGTTTTTCAACTCTTAACACCGGCAGACAGCATATCAAGACATTTTTTATGGATAGAACCTGATACAGTATAATTTCGTTGTTGAAAAGAAGAAGAATAATATTAGTGATGTAAAAGGATTTGTCCGAATAGCTTGACAAAAAAAATTTTACTTGTATCAATCGTTTATATTAACTTTATTCCTGCAGGGATAAAATGAACGGGAAATCAGTTATTAAACATGTGACAGATTCAGTTGTAAAGAGCGCCGGTGATATTTTCGGAAACAGACTTGTTTCTGTTATATTATACGGTTCTTACGCGCGTGGTGATTATGATGATGAATCCGATATTGACATAATGTTACTTGTTGATATGTCGCAGGATGATTGTCAAAACTATCGTGACAAGATTACCAAACTTTCAAGTACGCTCTCTCTTGAAAATGATATTACAGTCTCAATAAAAGTAAAAGATTACAATCATTTTTTACAATATAAGAACCTGCTTCCATTCTATAAAAATATTCTGGATAATGGAGTAACTATCAATGCTGCAACATGATAGAACAGCACTTGCCAGACTCCGCCTTGAAAATGCAGTCCGTTGTATAAAATCATCAAAACTTCTTCTTGCTGATGATGATTATAAATCTGCAGCAAACCGTACTTATTATGCTGTTTTTTATTCAATACGCGCAGTTCTTGCTCTCGACGGAGTAGATTATAAAAAACATTCAGCAGTTATTTCTCATTTTCGAAAAGAAAATATTAAAACAAATATATTTGATACATCTTTTTCAGAAATCATATCTGAACTATTTGAAATAAGGACAGATAGTGATTACGATGATTTTTTTATATTATCAAAATCAGAAGTCATTCGTCAGATTGAAAATTCTGAGCATTTTGTCGATGTTATTAATCAATACCTGCTAAAAAGATATGAATCGATAAAACCACAATAGATAATAGTACATCATCAAGTTTCTTCGGGGAAAAACCATGAATAAAACCGGCATTTCGCATACGATCCGTTTAGTACCTGTTTTTGCAATAATTTTCATGATACTTTCGTACGGCACCGTCTCATCGCAGGACGTGGGCGAAGCAGGCATCTACTTCAACCAGGCCGAGGAGCTGTACCAGAACAAAAACTACAGCAGTGCAATCCCCCTTTTCCAGAAGAGCCTGGATATTATGGAGAAACTCAAAGGCGATCCCGGAATAAGAATTACGATCATGAACAGGATAGCGTCATCATGGTACAACCTTGGCGAAAAAGAGAAGGCGCTGGAATATTACAAACGCGGACTTGACGCATCGATTAAAACCGGCGATTACAGCAGGATCAATTCCGCCCTCTTTTTCTGCATGAACATCTACTACGAGCTGGGGCGCCACGCTGAAGGAGAAAAGTTTGCCGATGAAAAGATCGCGAAACTGGACAGGGCGAAACTTATCCCCGACATAGCCCTCTTCTATGACATGTGGGGCACGGCCCATTCCCTGAACAAAAAATATAAAGAGGCGATCAGCTGCCGTAAAAAGGGGCTGGAGATATACACAGCCATTGATGATAAAAACGGCATGGCTGAAGCGATGGAGGGAATAGGCAACGATTACTCCATGCTGGAGAACTACAAGGCGGCCATTGATTTTTACAACAGGGCACTGTCACTGGCAGAGGGAATTTATAAACCTGAAAAGATGATCGTCCTGCTCCAGGAGACCGGGCTGGCCTGCAGCGACAGCGGGAATTTCAGAGAGGCAATAAAATTTTTCAACATGGCACTTGACCTTGCGACAAAGAACAACATAGAAGAAAAAATTATCTTCCTGCTCGGCGAGATCGCATGGCAGTACAGGGAGATGGACAATTTTCCGCAGGCAGCCGAATACTACAGAAAGGTGCTGGAGATATACGAGAAGAAAGGGGACATGGAAAATGCTGCATCC
>CAYTSF010000085.1:2421-5994 GCA_964440335.1 uncultured Leptospirales bacterium | reverse complement strand
TTACTCTACAACGGCATGGGCAGCATATACTTTTCCTGGGGAAAATACGATGACGCCATGAAGTACTTTGAAAAGGCAGCCGCAATCTTCAGCAGCATGAATGCCCAGGGACGCAACGCCGTTGCCGTGCACAACATAGGCCTGGTCTACTTCGCGATGGGGATGTACGACGATGCTCAGGCGATCTTTGAAGCGGCGCTCTCCATCGCGGAGAGTACGGGAGAGACAGAAAAAATCGCCGCGTTCCATGATACAATAGGCATCACGGCCTGGTTCAGGAAAGACTACGGCAGGTCGGAGGAACACCTGCTTAAATCCATAGAAATAAAAGAGAGGCTGCGCACCGAGGTTACCGGTGAAAACCGCAGGGACTACCTGGCCTCGCAGGTAAACAGCTACAGGGTACTCGCGTCAACCTACATCCGCCGCGGTGAATACGAAAAGGCATTCGACACAGTGGAACTTTCATCGGCGAAATACATGATGGACCTGATGAAGTCAGCGCAGCGCAAAGAGGACTTTGAATTCGAAGGAGCCGGTAAATTCTGCGGCAGCCTTGATGATACAACAGCAGTTATACGTTTTTCAGACATGAACATCATGACAGGGATTACGGTTTATGTTGCCGATAAATCCGGCGTGCGCGCATGGGAGATAAGCCTGGAGGATTTTATAAAGGCCGCGAAGAAAAAAACAGGGAAAAAATCCGCCCGCGATAAGGGTAATGAGCGCGGCATAGAAATTGAAACTATTCCAGGTTTCAAGTCACAGGACAATCAGCTTCTGTTTGAAACCGGCCTGTACCCTGACACCAGCCCCGGCGCGAAGGACTTCGCCGGAATAATCAACCGGTACAGGGAACTCCTGTCCATCAGCAAACTTAACGCCAGCGAAAAGGAGGAGATGAAATTCATAGCATCAAGCCTCTATGCCCTTCTCTTCAGCGCCATAGAGGAGAGGCTCAAAGGCAAAACAGAGATAATCCTTATACCGGACGGCGTGCTGGGCATAGTCCCTTTTGAAACGCTCATCATGCCCGACGGCCGCTACATGGTCGAGCAGTACGGGATAAAATACACGCAGTCGCTCACGGTGCTTTCGTTCATAAGGCAGCGGGAATATTCCCCGAAAAGAAAACCGGTCATCGCTTTCGGCGGGGCACTTTATGACAGGATCAATTATTCCGGCGAACAGATTAAAAGCAGCCTGCAGCTTGAAAATTTCGCAGGTTACGTGAGGCAGAAGATTGAGAAGGGTGAGCTGCTTGGGGAGGTTTACTACCTCATGGGAATATCGGGGTGGGACAGCATCCCCGGAACCCTTGACGAGGTTTCGGCCATTGACAGGATCATATCCGGTTCGGAAATAATCAGCGGCAGCGACGTGAATGAGGGAAGCATAAAGTCCCTCTCAAAGAAGGGAAACCTGAAAAAATATAAAATCATACACTTTGCCTGCCATGGAATTGCCATGCCCGGAATCCCCGCTCTCTCTGCGCTTGTGCTTTCGCAGCAGAACAACTCCTCACAGCCCGATGACGGCTACCTGACGCTCAACGAGATTCTGCAGCTCGACATAAACGCCGACTTCGTCAACCTCTCGGCATGCGAAACCGGACTGGGCAGAATCTACAACGGCGAGGGGGTCGTGGGGCTAACCCAGTCATTCATCATCGCAGGGGCCAACAGCATGTCTGTGTCGCTGTGGCAGGTCAACGACATATCAACCATGGAGTTCATGACCGGCCTCTACGAAATCGCGAGCAGGGAAAAGTCCCCTGATTACTCCAGGGCCATGACAGAAATGAAGCGGAAGTTTATAAGCGGGGGCAGGTCCGAACCATACTACTGGGCGCCCTTTGTTTATTACGGGGAGTGAATAATCCCATAATCCGGAATGGAAAAATTTTTACATCAGGTATAATAAACTTAATCTGATACTGCAGCAAAAAATGATACCTTGAGTCCGGAGAATAGGCACATGATCCTTTATATATAAAGTAGCCTGAACTTCTGTCGCAAATAAGTATAAAGCGTTCGGATGGCGTGTGCTTTGCATCATACCAGTTCATTATCCTGGTAAAGATAATATTATATTTATAATTAACATAATGAATGCTTTCCAGGTTCCCTGAATCTTCCGGTGCAGCAGAAACCGCAAAGAATGATAAAAGAATAAAAAGAAAGATAAAAATTATTCGCTTCATAAAAACCCACTGTTACCGTAAATTTCCCCTGTCCCGCCTTTGCGCGTCGAGTTCCTTCAGTATGGAATCGTACATTATTACGCTGAACGAATATGTCCGGGTCCGGATCTCCCATGAATTGATTCCGGTCCGTATGTCGAATCTACTTACAGCTGATAGAATATTGTCTATCGGTACATCGTAGAGTACTTTGCCGCGGCGTGTCATCACCCTGATACTGCTCCCGTCAAATTCGTAGGACATGTCGTTATAGACCGTGCCGGTTATAGCCAGCTCGATGAACAGCACCATGCCCGCAAGAAATATGCCATACGCGAACACCTCATTTATGTCAGAAAAATCTACTGAGAAATTATTATCCGATAAAAGGAAGAGGCAAAGGGCAAGGCAACCCGCAGCCAGCAGCAGGAACAAAACAAACAGGAACTTACCCTGCCTGACATTTCTGCCGGAGTCTCTGAATGTTCCGTTTAACGACCTGAAAAGGTCCCTATCGTTGTGATCTGTATGCCTCATCATCTGGCACCTGTCCTGTATTTTTTTCCTGCCACGGTCTTATTGACACAGGGAACCCGCCATACGTAAAACTCAAAGTCAAATATGGTCACTGAGTTTTACCGGAGAGTACCAATCGTGGCGTAGCCTGTACCGAGACATCTGCACTGAGCATAGTAAAACACCCGCCGGAGATTAGTCAGTAAAAAATTAATTCCCTGTTGACAAATCCGTAATCTGACTGTATCAATTAAATACAATTCCCCTGCATAAAACAGACTTTCAGGAGACTGTCATGACCTTTAACATTCAATTACGATGAGACTGCCATAACAACTTTGCCCTTTACATGAAAAAATGAATTATTACTGCATTGATTTAACAAAATAGCGACAGTATACTCTCACCATGAAAAAGTAAACCATGCACAGCAGACAATACAATAACATAAGGCATCATGCGCGGCACCGTGAAGAGGACGGCCCTGATGAATACGACATCTTCGATGGAGATGGAGAGGCTGATGAACCATCACATGATACTCCCAAGGTGAGCGGCCCCCTGAGCCGCAGGCCCGCATTCACGTCGCTCTACCCGGCACTTATACTCTCCCTTTTGTTTGTAGTATGCACGAACATGTTCAACAGCAGCGCGTACCATGACTGGCTCTGGGCTGCACGGCCTGAAGTTTTTAACAGGCATGAATTCTGGCGCCTCCTTGTGGCGCTCTTTACCCATTCAGGGCCGGTACACCTTTTATCAAACATGCCATTCTTCATATTCTTCGGACTTGTACTGTACGATTATTTCGGATTTCTGTTTTTCCCGGCGCTGCCGCTGCTCCTGGGCGTATGTTCAAATGCCATGACACT
>CAYTSF010000085.1:0-2321 GCA_964440335.1 uncultured Leptospirales bacterium | reverse complement strand
CGGGCCGGCACCTCTTCAGAACTCAATCAGCATTGAGCTTTTCTATCTGCTCCTCTTCGTCGCGGATGAGCGCAACCTGTTCTGCGGAGTTCTTGCCAAGTATTGAAGTAGACGCCGTAACCTCTTCTCCCTGCGCAGCCAGTTCCTCCATAGTTGCTGAAACATTTTGTGTAAGCTCGTTGATCTGAGCAGTATTCTCCTCTACCTTTGTTATGAGGTTCGAGAAGTCCTCGTTGATTTCTTTTATCGCTTCAGAAAGTGCAAGGCCGGACTCTTCATGGCTCACAAGGTTCTGGGAGTTCTTATCGTATATCTCTGTGATCTGGTTGTTGATCTTGCTGATCGGTGTTTTAAGGTTCTTCAGGTAGTCCTTGGTCTGGTCTGCCAGTTTGCCTATTTCGTCCGCAACAACGCCGAAACCACGGCCAGCGTCACCGGCGCGTGATGCCTCGATTGCAGCATTAAGGCTCAGGAGGTTTATCTTGTCGCTTATGTCGTTCAGTATCTCGATGAACTCACCGAGCACCTTGATCTCTCCCAGCAGCACCTTGATCTCTTCGTTGTTCACCTCAAGTTCATGGCTTACGCCATTGATCTGTATTATCTGCCGGTCAATGGTCCTCTCCTGTATGTCCCTGCTCTCCTTCAGTTTGAGTATTTCGTTAAAATTTGATTCCATGTGTATACCAAGCTCGGACAGCTTGCCGGTTATTTCCTGTACCCCTTTGGCGTACTGGTCCATGGAGGAGTTGATCTCCTCCAGCGCCGTTGTCTGGTCGATCTGGAAGGCCTTGATTTTTTCGAAGAGCATCTTGATCCTGTTCTCGCGCTCCTCTATGATCTGCTTTTCACCAAGGAGTTTCTTCTGGATAACAGCTCCGGACTTTTCCCTTACGCTGATGGCATTTTCAGAGGCAATGGTGTCTTTTCGCTTTTCACTCCTGAAATAGTCCAGGCGCGCGCCGAAATATATGACTGCCGCAACCGGCGCTAAAAGAATAAATGGAAAGCGGCCTGTAATCACAAAATCCGCAACAACATAGGCGATTCCTGCCACGACCGATATGGTGGAAAGCATGGCTGTCCTGAACATGTGCTTCAGGATGGCGCCTTGTGTCAGCGACTCGTATGGCCTGCCCATGAGCTCGGCAATATCCCTGAGGTAGAGGTTCTTGAACCGTCCGCTGAACCACGACTCGCGGTCATGCTCAATCTCTATCCTGACACGAGGCGCGTTAATTTCAACTTCGTGCCCCATGAAATCAATAATGGCGCTCTTCGTGTAACTCATTTTGTTGCCCTTTTTGTCCAGGCAGAATTCACGGCTCGATTTATACTTGTAGTAGCCGTCCCTGTCAAGGAACACGTCGCCGTTGATCTGGTCCATGGCAACCGGGAGTTTTGTAAAATAGACGTTGGGGTTAAGCCTCTTGTTCCTGATGTACCCCCTGACCACGCCCACAACAAACGCCGGTGTGAATATGTGCAGAATCCCCTTGCCGTAAACAGTCTGCTTCCGGGGATAATATGTTTTACCATCGACCTTCAGTTCTGCGGGCACGTCAAGAAAGGAGTATTCCTCAACAGGCGGAGTGTATTCAAACTCAATGTAGCCGCGCTGCCTGGGCTCTGATTTGCCGGTGGAATACTTCACGTCAGTGAAGGTAATCATGTTGGTGCTCAACTTTGCCGTGTCTGCCGCACCTTCGATGAGTTTTCTGACAGGGGTCCACTTTATATGCCTGTAATTTTTTTTGTTTGCCCGCGATGTAGCTGCCTGGTCCGCCAGGTCAATGTGTACGCTGATGCGCTTTTCATATGACTCTTTCCAGAAGAGGCGGGAGAGGCGGAAGTATACGGTTGACTGAAGCAGGTAGGAGTTCATGCCGCCGGGGTTGTTTCTCAGTTCAGCAAGGTGTGCGGGCTTGAGGCCAAGCTGTTCTATCATTTCTCCAAGTTCAAGTATATGGAGCGTCCCTTTCAGGAAACCCATTGCAGCCAGCAGGTAGGTATGGGCTGTCTGTTTTACCTCCAGCTCTTTATCAAGGCTGTTTCTTTTAATTTTTTCATCAAGTTCCTTAATTATACGGTCATAATTCTCTCTGGCATTTCTCTTCACAACAAGGCCTTGTGTTTCGGAATTAACCGCAATATCAATAGTAGCATTCATGAATTTACAATCTCCGGCTTGAAAAGTTTCTATCTATACCATCCATAAAATGGATGTACACATTCTCATACATCGCCCTCCGCCTGCGGCGGGCCGGGAAGAATAACAATTGTGGAAAACCAATTTCTGACAGGCATATTTCTATTTATTA
>CAYTSF010000084.1:2874-14340 GCA_964440335.1 uncultured Leptospirales bacterium | reverse complement strand
CTCTCTGATAAAAGCAAAGAGGTGGTGGCTCACCTGAACGAGCGGCTCAGGATAAAGGTTCTTTTTTCCGGTGACCTGCCTGCCGAGCACGACGCTGTGCGCAGGTACCTTGTTGACATGCTGGAGGAATACGACTTCTACGGCAACAGCTACTTTTCCTACGAGGTCGTTCCCGAGGACCAGCTGAAGTCCCAGGCCACTGATTACGGCATAAACCCTGTGATCAGCACGGAGTTTGTAAATGACCAGCAGAAAAAACGCCAGGTCTACATGGCCGTAGTGATCCAGCACGCCGACCTTACAGAGACTATCGACGCGCTCTCCACTACCGTGGGAATTGAATACGAGATTACATCGCGCATACAGAAGATGACCGCAAAGGTCGACCTGCTGCGCGGGATGAAGGAAAACGTAATGGTCACGCTCTACCTTGACCCCAGGATCATGACGCTCCCGATAGAGGACATCGACAGCCTGGAGGAGATCGTGAGGAGGGCTGTTGACAAGAACAACCTGATGAACTACGACAGGCTCAGGTTCCAGGTGCTGGACCCGTCGGCGCTGCCTCCGGATAAAAACCCGGCAAAGAAGTTCGGCCTTGCTATTCTGCCCTGGAGCGGCGGCAAGGGAGGCCCTGCCGGGAGCGCGCCTTTCGGCATAGTGCTTGAGGGCAACGGCAGGTTCAAAAAGATAGACTTTGAACTGGGACGCACACCAATAGGTACATGGGGACTTATAGGCCTTGAATTCCTGGCAGAGAAGATCAACCAGGCTGTTGGTGAGATCGCCGGCGCTGGGCAGAAGATAGTATACGTGCGCGGGCACGGTATACCCGAGCTTTCTGATACGCGTTCGGGCGACGGCGCCGGTCTGCTTTCGCAGATGCTTTCACAGTCATACGAGGTTGTTGAGGTTGACCTTGCCGCTGAAGACATCCCCGGTGATGCCGGGGTCATGATAATAAACGGCCCGGTCGATGCCTTCTCGGACATTGAAAAATACAGGATAGACCAGTACCTCATGCAGGGCAAATCGATCCTCTACTTCGCTAACGAGTACATGGTGCTTCCAACGCAGGATGCCATGGGCGGCTCCATGATGTTCCCTGTTGAATCCGGGCTTGACGAGATGATGGCATCGTACGGCATAACAATAAACAAGGACATTGTACTTGATAAAAGGTGCGCGCTGGTCAACTACGGCGAGATGATTATCGAATATCCCATTGCGCCCATGATAAACAGGGACGGCCTGAACGAGGACAATGTGGCGACGAAATTTCTTAATACCATACTGTTGTTCAGGGCGTGCTCCCTGGATATAAACGAGTCAATGAAAGAGAAGGGTGTGACATTCACAGACCTCGTTACAACATCCCCGTCGAGCTGGACTATGGACGGGAGGATGCAGATGAACCCGCTGATGATGAACCCTCCCGAGGGTACTCAGCTGAAAAGCTTCAGGGTCGCGGTGCTTGCTTCAGGGAAGTTTGACAGCTTCTTCAGGGGAAAGCCATCGCCGCTGGAAAAAGTTGAAGAGAAGGGTGCTAAGGGCAAGACCCTTGCTACAACCATGAGGCTGGACACAACGGTCGGTTCAGGGACTTCAAATATTCTGGTGATCGGCTGTTCAGAGATGACCAGGTCCGGGTTCATGATGCAGGCCCGCAGGATGCTCCAGGGTACAGGCCAGGTTTCGGGCACAGGGATGACAGAGGCGTATTCAAACGAAATTTTTATCCACAGCCTTGTTGATTTTCTCGCGGGAAGGGAGTATGTTCCCGAGATGAAGTCAAAGAGCCTGGATTACAATGCCCTGGAAAAGACCGATGACAGCCTGAGGTTTATCCTCAAGATAATAAACATGGGCCTTGTTCCCGCATGCGTTGTTATAACAGGTGTTGTTATATGGAGGAGGCGGGGCATCAGGAGAAAACTGGTTGAAACTGAATTTTCCGGCGGAGAGGTAAAATGAACAGAAAGACATTGATGACATTCGGGGCGGTGGGACTGCTGGCCCTTATCATAGTGTTTCAGAATATCAGGTTCGGCAGCGACATCCCTAAACTTAAACAGTGGGCTGAACCTGCGGATGAGATGGAGATTGTCTCGAAGGACTACAGTCTGCATATTTACATGAAGGACGGCGGCTGGGTCATAAACGACCAGGCCTTCCCTGCTGATGAGAACAGCATAGGCAGCCTGGAGATGAAGGTAAGGGACATCAAGATCACTGATATGGTATCCGAAGAAGGATTTTATGACAGGTATGACCTTTCCGGTGACAGGGCGGTCACGGTCACGGTAAAAAAATCAGGCGCGGTGCTGCGCACGCTGGTAATAGGAAAGCCCGGCGCCAAGAGCAACCATTCCTTTGTTAAGCTTGATGACAGGAAGGCCATATACCTTGCTGCCGGCATACAGAGAGACGAGTTTTTGCCTGAAATTGACGCGCTCAGGAACAAGATAATTTTTGACCTGAAAGGTAAAGACGTTGAATCCTTCACCATAACCTCCGGCGGACGCACATACAGCTTTTACAAAAAGAACGAGGCGCCGGGTAAGGATGAAAAGGAGCCTAAAAAAGGAATATCATGGTACTGCAAGGGCTATGACGACAAACCCCTCAATGACAGCACCATCAGCAATATGCTCTACGTTTTTTCGCCGCTGCGCAGCGTGACATTCCCTGAGGGGAAGACCGAGAAGGACCTGGGAAAGCTGACCTCGACCATAGTCCTGAAATCGGGCGGCGTCGATTATGACGTGAAGATTTATTCCGGCAAAGATAAGGATTATTACTATGCCGTTTCGTCAAAAAATCAGTATATTTTCACAATGGGAACATGGCAGACAGAGAAGCTTGAAATAAAGAATATTAATGATCTAGTTAAGAAATAGTTTTACCGGGGGTGTAACATGGGTGAAGACATTAAGACAGATGAGCACCAGATTATACTTGCCCAGGAGTTCAGGCCGGACAATATTACGATCATACCCGTTTCGCAGAGGCCCATATTTCCGGGTATGATGATCCCCCTGATCCTGACCGGCGATATAATGATAGAGAGCGCACAGGAGATAATCGATTCGCCTAACAAGATTGGAGGGGTCGTGCTCATAAAGAACCAGCACGACGACATGGCCAAGTCCGAGGACCTCTATCACGTTGGCGTTGCGGTGAAGATTATCAAGATAACTCCTGTTGATGAGAAGACCGTACAGGTAATGCTCAATGCACTGGGCCGTTTCACTCTGAAGAAGGTCGTGCAGAACGGGCCGGTGCTTCGCTGGAACATTGAGAATTATTACGAGGATGAGTTCAAGCCCACGGACGAGATGAAGGCTTATTCCATGGCAATTATCAGTTCTGTGAAAGACCTCATAAAGACCAACTCGCTTTTCCAGGAGGAACTGAAGCTCTTCCTCAACAGGTTCAGCGTTGAGGACCCCGGCAAGCTCGCGGACTTCGTCGCTTCAATGACCTCGGCGGAGTCAGGCGAGATACAGGACATACTGGAGACCTTTGACGTGCGCCAGCGCGTGAAGAAGGTGCTGATCCTCCTCAAGAAGGAGATCGAGCTTAACAAGCTGCAGAAGAAAATCACCCAGCAGATTGAGGAGAAGATATCAAAGCAGCAGAAGGAGTTTTTCCTGCGCGAGCAGCTCAAGGAGATAAAGAAGGAACTCGGCCTTGAGAAGGACGAAAAGTCTTCAGAGATTGAAAAGTTCGAGGAGCGGGTTGCAAGGCTCAAGCTGTCCGAAGAGGCCGCCAAGAAGGTCGACGAGGAGATGAACAAGCTGCGCCTGCTGGAGCCCCATTCTGCGGAGTACGGCGTGAGCCG
The DNA here is from genome assembly GCA_964440335.1 of uncultured Leptospirales bacterium. Classification (GTDB taxonomy): domain Bacteria; phylum Spirochaetota; class UBA4802; order UBA4802; family UBA5550; genus JAAYBQ01. The sequence goes on along the minus strand of CAYTSF010000084.1, from coordinate 10,496 downwards.
CAACTATCTTGACTGGCTGACGTCGATCCCCTGGGGTATTTTTTCAGAGGACAATTACGACATTGAGAAGGCGCGCAAGGTTCTGAACAGGGACCACTACGGCCTTGATGACATAAAAGAGAGGATACTTGAGTTTATTGCCACAGGCAAGATGAAGGGCAATATCTCGGGATCAATTATCTGCTTCGTCGGGCCTCCGGGCGTGGGCAAGACGTCCATAGGCAAGTCTGTGGCAGAGGCTCTCAACAGGAAGTTCTTCAGGTTCTCGCTGGGCGGAATGCGCGACGAAGCGGAGATCAAGGGCCACAGGCGCACTTACATCGGCGCAATGCCGGGCAAAATCATACAGAGCCTGAAGACCGTTGATGTGGCAAACCCGGTTATCATGCTCGACGAGATCGACAAGATCGGAGCGAGCTTCCAGGGCGACCCGGCCTCGGCACTGCTCGAGGTGCTTGACCCGGAACAGAACACCAACTTCCTTGACCACTACATCGATGTGCGCTTTGACCTGTCGAACATTCTGTTCATAGCCACTGCAAACCAGATGGACACAATCCCTGCGCCGCTCCTTGACCGCATGGAGATCATGAAGCTTTCCGGTTATATCATGGAGGAGAAGCTGCAGATAGCGCGTAATTTCCTCGTTGATAAGCAGCTCAGGGAGCACGGGCTGAAGAAAGGCTCTGTGAAGATCGACAACAACTCGATCAAGGCCATGATAGACGGCTATGCGAGGGAGGCCGGGGTCCGCAGCCTGGAGAATAACATAAAGAAGGTCATGCGCAAGGCCGCGCGCAGGTTCGCGGAGGGAAACACCGAATCGATAAACGTTACGGATAAAAACCTGGAGGAGTTTCTGGGCAAACCCAGGTTTACCGATGAGTCACTCTATGACAAGAGCATACCCGGCGTGGTCATGGGCCTGGCCTGGACAAGTATGGGCGGCACAACGCTCTATGTGGAATCGACTGCAATACGCTCACAGACTAAGGGATTCAAACAGACCGGCCAGCTCAAGGATGTCATGCGCGAGTCCTCGGAGATTGCATATACATATATACAGTCCAGGTCGGACGATTACGGCATTGACCCTAAATTTTTTCCGGAACACCAGGTACACCTTCACGTTCCGGCCGGAGCAACACCAAAGGACGGGCCCTCGGCAGGCATAACAATGGCGACGTCCCTTTACTCTCTGGCAAAAAACAAGCCCATCAAGAAGAACATTGCCATGACAGGCGAACTCACCGTAACAGGCAAGGTGCTTCCCATAGGCGGAGTAAAAGAAAAGACCATTGCTGCCAAAAAGGCCAAGGTGAAAACTATTATTTATCCCTACGAAAACAAAAAGGACTTCGATGAGCTCCCTGATTATATCAAGAAGGGGCTTGATGCGTATTTCGTGAATTACTTTGACGAGGTGCTGAAGATCGTGTATTAGCGGCGCACTGTGCAGCCGTGGCCTGAGCGCTGCGGCTGCACAGGAATAAATCCTGCGCACTGAATACATCTGCATGTCGTAGTTCCCCATTTTTTATATGATTACTTTTAATCTTCCGGTAACTGTGTGATAATTCCACGCCTTATCAGTCTTTGAAATGATTAGCTCTCCGATAATAGCTGATTATTACTCTGTCCTGCGTTGACTTGCCCTTTCGAAGCATATATATTTTAAATGTTCCGTCCAGGTGATCCAGTCGATCCGGACTGTATCATGCCGGGTGGCTTTCCATCTGGAAAAATGTGGGCATAGCCGGAACAGACGGAAGGAGAAGAATGAAAGAAGATACAAAGAGCAGCAGGCGCTCCATACTATGGAGGTATGAGAATGCGGATATAGCAGTATCATACAGGGCGCGCTTTATCTTTTATTTCTGTATAGTCTGCCTTTGCACTGTCCTTCTTACAGTTTTTTACAGCCTGTATATACAGCTTAATGATCCTGCGCTGATGAGGGTCAATTATCCGGTAATTGCCACAGAGCTCTCGGGTGCCGGTGTTTTTGTTTTCATACTGGTTTTACTGGTCAGGGGTAGATTTGTGATCGCGGCTAACCTCATGATAATTGCAGGCATTGCAATCGTGTGGTCTGTGATGATATTTGACAGGACTAATATTGTCTCACGTCTCGATTCAATAGTCTACCTGTTTGTGATCCTGTCAATGACATCCCTGGCAGTACACCACCGGCCTGCTGTGCTTGTCATATACTTCCTTGTTAATATACCGGTTGTAATAGCCTATACCCTTCTGACCGCTTCAGAGCTGTCGATTCCCGACGCGTCTGTTTTTGATTACATTGCTGATGTGTGCATTGCAATAATTGTTATGTGCATTGTTACATGGAATATTTACAGGATAAATACATCTTCACTTGACAAGCTCAGGGATGATATATCGATCCGCGAAAAAACAGAGGAAATGCTGAGGCAGAGCAGGGAGGACCTTGCCTCTGTGCTGAGGTTCCGCAATGAAATGCTGGATACGGCATCGGTCTGGATTGACACTCTCGACCTTGATGGTAATGTCGTCACATGGAACAGGGCCGCTGAGAGTATCTCCGGGTATACGAAGGGGGAGGTTGCCGGTCACGGAAGGATCTGGGAATGGCTTTATCCCGATGAGGACTACCGGAAAAAGGTGTACTCCAGGGCTTCAGATATTATAAACGCAGGGGAGCGCGTTGAGAACTTTGAGACTGTTATCAGGACCAGGGCCGGTGAGGAGCGCATAATATCATGGAATTCAAATACGCTCTATGATGAAAACGGCAATTCCACCGGCAGTATTGCCATCGGTTCGGACATAACAGCGCAAAGGCGAGAGCAGGAGGAGAGGGGGCGGCTCGAGGAGCAGTTGATGCAGATGCAGAAGATGGAGTCCATCGGCAGGCTGGCCGGAGGGATAGCCCATGATTTCAACAATCTCCTGACCGCGATCCTGGGATCAACTGAACTTGGCATGCTGCATGTGAAGCCTGGAGAAAAGGCATATAATAATTTTACGACTATCAGGAAGGCGGCGGAGAGCGCTGCGGACCTTACAAAACAGCTGCTCGCTTTTTCGAGGAAACAGATCATTGAACCCAGGCTGCTTGACCTTAACGACATGATGGAACAGATGCGCCTTATGCTTGAACGCATGATCGGTGAGAACATTTCTCTCAGGGTAATACCATGCAGCAGCGTTTGCTGGATTAAGGCAGACAGGAACCAGCTGGAGCAGATTTTTATCAACCTTGCGGTCAATGCACGCGACGCTATGCCTGACGGCGGAGTGCTGACCCTTGAAACCTCGAATGTGGTGCTTGATGAGGATTACTGCAGAAACCATCCCCATGTCAAGCCTGGAAGATACGCGATGCTGTGTGTGAGCGATTCGGGCAGGGGTATCAGCAGTGAAATAAGGGACCACATATTCGAACCATTCTATACAACAAAAGAACCAGGAAAAGGGACGGGCCTGGGGCTTGCAACGGTTTACGGAGCGGTTAAACAGAACGGCGGCTCCATTGAGTTTTATTCCGAGGAGGGGCATGGCACGACCTTCAGGATATATCTCCCCTGTGCTGCTGAAGATGGATCACGGACTCTTCCTGTGAATGAGCAGGCCGAGATGCCGGGTGGGACTGAGACCATACTGGTTGTTGAGGATAATCCCCTTGTCCTGGAATTCACAGGCTCAGCCCTTGCAGGTCTCGGCTATAATGTCATAACGGCCGTTGATGGAGATGATGCCCTGAAAAAAGCAGATGAATATTCCGGGCATATCCATATGATGATGACCGACGTGATCCTGACCGGTTTTAACGGGAAGGAGCTTGCCGAAAGAATTGCGCGGGTCAGGCCGGGGATAAAGATTCTCTTCAGTTCAGGATATTCGGGCGATCTAATTACCCGCAGCGGGGTAATCGATGAGGGCATCAATTTTCTTGGCAAGCCCTTCAGCTCCTATACCCTTGCCAAAACTGTACGAAATGTACTTGATAACAGGTGATCCTCCCGGACTAACCTTCTTCAAGAATACTCCTGACCTTCACCGCAAATGCCGAGAGCGAGAAGGGTTTGTGTATGAACTGCACCCCCGCTTCAAGTACCCCGTGATGGCTGATGACATCGCTTGTGTACCCGGACATGAAAAGGACCCTGAGCTTCTCCTGGCCGGCGGATATTTTTTCATACAGCTCCCTGCCGTTTCCATCGGGAAGAATTACGTCGGTTACCAGAAGGTCAATTTTGTTTGTAAAGGAGGCGGATTTTTCAAGGGCTGATCTGACATTTTCCGCCTCGAGCACCTTGTAGCCGCACTGATTGAGCATCTCCACTGTCATGTTGCGTACCTGTTCCTGGTCCTCAACCACAAGGATTGTTTCATTGCCTGAGACATTTGCGTCAGGCAATACCGCAGGTTCAGGGTGCGGCACAGCTCCGCTGCACGCGGGGAAGAATACATGGAAGGTCGTGCCTCTGCCCGCTTCGCTGCTCAGGGAAATGTTGCCGCCATGCTGTTTGACTATTCCATAAACAGTGGCAAGTCCAAGTCCTGTCCCCTTGCCATCCTTTGTGGTGAAGAATGGTTCAAAGATTTTTTCCCTTGTTTCGCTGTCTATGCCGATGCCTGTGTCGCGTACTGACATGAAAATGTAGGGGCCGGGTTTTATGCCTTCATGTTCAACCTGGAAGCTTTCGTTGAGCATTGCTTTTCCGGTTTCTATGAATAGCGTTCCACCTTCAGGCATGGCATCCTGTGCGTTGATCGCAAGGTTCATGATTATCTGCTCAACCTGTCCAATGTCCGCCATGATCGGGCCGATGCCCGGCAGCAGCTTTATTTCAAGCATGATGTTTTCATGGAGGGTGCGGTGCAGCATGTTTTCGAAACCTGAAATGATCGTGTTGATATCCGCGAGTTTCATCTCCAGGGTCTGCCTGCGGGCAAATGCCAGCAGCTGGCGCACAAGATCGCGTGAACGTTCTGATGCACGGATGATTTCGTTCACCCGCACATGGCGTGGGTCATCAATGGGCAGGTCCCTTTTAAGCAGCTCCGCATAACCCATGATGGGTGTGAGCATGTTGTTGAAATCATGGGCAACTCCTCCGGCAAGCCTGCCCACCGATTCCATTTTCTGCGCCTGGGTCAGCTGTGCCGAGAGCCTTTTCTGTTCCTCCTCCGCCTGCTTCTGTTTTGTATTGTCCCTTATGCACTCGATTGCCGCGAAAATTTCCCCTTTCGAGTCGCGAAGCACCGATGCCGTACCCGAGAGGTATGCAACCCCGCCGGGAAGTGCCGGTGTGTATGATTCGCCGAAGAGTATTTCACCCTCCCTGTGTATCGAGGTATATTTCGATTCCGTGTCCGGGTCAGAGTTCAGCGCGATGTCAATGAGTATGGGGCGCCGCTGGTTATAAAAGGGGAGGGCGTACTCGTAGTCCCCTTTACCCAGGATGTCAGAGGCCATGACGCCTGTCATCTTTTCAATGGCGCGGTTCCAGGCAATGACCCTGCTGTTCCTGTCAATGACAATCGTTGCGTCCGGCATGAACGCGATGATGTCCTCAAGTCTTCTCCTTGATTCACGCAGTTCATGCTCGGAGCGGTTATGCTCGATAATCCTCCAGAGCCCCTCCATGAGCAGAGTTATCTGCCTTACGTCCGATTCATTGTACTCGTCCTGTTTGTTCCCGACACCGGCGACGAGAACAATCTTTCCACCTGAAAAAACCGGTACATTCATGTGCCGCTTAATATCTATATGCCCCTCCGGGTATCCTTTTTTCAGGGGATTCGGTGCATTGTAGTTATTTGTGATGATCGATCTTCTCTGCCGTATAGCCTCACCCCAGAGCCCGGAGTTTTCAATGGGGAAATGAAGTGTTTTGTCATTTGTTTCACATTCATGCATGATGTTGTGCGACCAGGCCTGGACATCCATTATTGTTTCGTCGTGGTTGATAAATCCCAGGTATCCGATTTTACTCCCGGTAAGCCTTATGGCTTCATCAAAGGCGTACTCAATAATCCGGTTATCAGGGGCACCGGCCATCTGGTTGATTTTAAGTAACGTGTCAAGCCGTTCAGTGTTATTCCTCTGCTCCTCCTGGGCCCGTTTACTCGCGGTGATGTCCCTGAGGCATTCAATCGCCCCGGCAAGTTTTCCGTTGCTGTCCCTGAGGGGGGATGCTTTTGCCAGCAGATAAGCCCCTCTTTTGTTGTAGAGTGCAGGGCAGAAGACCTCTGCGGCAATGAGGTTCTCTCCCTCCTGTTTGAGGTCAGGGTATTTTGCAATAATGTTCTTATCAGATTCCCAGAAGAGGTCCATGAGCTGTGACCGGCGATAACCGTAGAAAGGAACAGTATACTCGTGGTCACCCTTTCCTATCATCTCGCGGGCCGGGATGCCTGTCATCTCTTCAATGGCACGGTTCCAGATAATTATGCGCTTGTTCTCATCAACAGCCAGGGTCGCATCAGGCAGAAAATCTATGATGGATGAGAGCCGCTGTTCGCCGGAGCGCAGGGCTGCCTCTGCGAGTTTCTGTTCGGTGATGTCTGCAAGCGTTTCGACGGCGCCGATGATGTTTTTAGCGGCATCGCGTATGGGAACAGCGGTAAAGAACAGCCAGGCCCCTGCGCCGTTTTTCATGGCAGGGAAAAAATCAACAGCCTCGATGGCGTCATCGATAAGTGATGATTTGCTGTGCTTTACGGTGTACCATTCACTGATATTATCAGCAGCATTGTCAATCAGCAGGTCTGCCATACAGGGCCTTTCATGGTCGTAGAATGCCCGCCACTGCTCACTGGTACCGGTTACCTCTTCGGGAGATATGCCGCTGTATTTTACCAGGGCCCTGTTCCAGTGTGTGATGCGATGATTGCTGTCAATGACGAACTGTGGTATTGGTGAGCTGTCCAGGATGGCCCTCATCATCTGTTCGCTGGAGTGCAGTTCTTTTTCATGGCGCTTTCTTTCTGTTACGTCGCGGAATACTCCCTCCACGCCGCAGGGGCTGCCATTATCATCATAAATTATATGGCTGTTTGTCTCCACAATCACGGGGGTTCCATCTTTTCTTTTAAGAATGACCTCGTAGTTTGATACGCTTCCTTCTGCTTTTAAGAGCCCCAGCAATTCGCCGCGTTTTGCTGGTTCGTAATAGAAATCCCCTGCCACGGATCTGCCAAGGCATTCGTCAAGCGACTGGTATCCGAGAAGCTTCGCGAGGCTTGGGCTTGCCAGTATGAGGTTCCCGTTTTTATCCGAGCGGTAGAATACATCCTGGATGTTCTCCAGCACAGAACGGTACGCCTCCTCGCTCTTTTTAAGGTCTGCTGTCCGCAGGTTTACCATGCGGCGGAGAGAACGGTTCCAGAGAAAAAATCCTGTCATTGTGAGGAGGATCAGTCCTGCCACTGCAAATATGAGGTTCCTGTAATCCTTGATGCCTGCCGGGAATACTGTGCCGATGCGTATCCTGCTCCGGTAAATTTCATTATGTTCATGCAGGCTTGCCATGGATATCCCCTTTTCAAGGATGCTTTTAAGAATCTGCCAGCCCGGGGGTACGGCAAACCCGGAGACATCGGATGCTTCAGTCTCACCTGCAATGCGCAGG
>CAYTSF010000084.1:0-2774 GCA_964440335.1 uncultured Leptospirales bacterium | reverse complement strand
GGCGGCGGCGCAATCGGCATTGAAGTTGCCCATGCGCTGAGGAACAGGCTGAAGCAGGTGACGATCATCGAGATGCGCGACCAGCTGCTTCCCGGAATAGTTGACCCTGACATGGCCGGCCTCGCAGAGGCATACCTGGATTCATGCGGCATCAGTGTTATAAAAAATAAATCCGTAAATAATGTGCGCGGCAGCGGGGGCGTCATGGAGCTTTCTGGTGACGGCCTTTCTCTACAGGCAGGCATGGTGGTTGTTGCCGCGGGTTCGCGTCCCGGACTTTCACTTGCAGAATCCTCCGGAATTGAATGCAGCGCGGGGGGCATAAAAACAGACACATATCTGCGCACAACGGCAGGCAATATTTACGCGGCCGGCGACTGTATCGCGAACTGGTCTGTGGTGGACGGTAAACCTGTAAGCTCAAGGCTTGCCACGTCGGCGTACAGGCAGGGTACCCTGGCTGGAATTAATGCATGCGGCGGAAGCGTCGGGTATGCAGGGAGCGCCTGCACCTTCGTAACAAGGTTCGGCGGGTTTGAACTTGCGGGAACCGGGCTTTCTGCATCCGCCGCGGCAGAAAGGGGCTTTGATCCTGTGGCCGGGAGGATAAGGTCCAGGGTGAGGCCCGATTATTATCCATCTAACACTGAGATAACGATGAAGATATTATCAGATAAAAGTTCGGGGCGCGTGCTTGGAGCGCAGTGCGCCGGGAGCGAAGGGGCTGCTTCAAGGATAAACCTTGTGAGCATGGCAATTGAGTTCGGGTTAAGGCTGGATGAACTGGCCGGGGTCGAGCTGGCATACTGTCCTGCTGTAAGCGAGGTGTATGACCCGCTGCTGCGGGCCGCGGATTTCGGGCTGAGGAGGTCAGGGAGATGAAACGCACACCGCTGTACGATCTTCACGTTGAGGCAGGGGCACGGATGGTTGAGTTTGCAGGCTACGAGATGCCGGTGCAGTATACCTCCATCCTTGAAGAACATTCTGCCGTGCGAACTGCTGCGGGGATCTTTGATATTTCACATATGGGGGAGTTCACTGTCATGGGCCCTGCCGCAGAAGAGTACCTTGCGTCGCTCATACCCACAGATATGGCTAAACTTGAGCCCGGCAAATGCATGTATACGCTCTTCTGCAAAGAGGATGGAGGCGTGATCGATGATCTCTTTATTTTCATGATACAGAGGGGATACTACTACCTGGTGGTCAATGCGTCAACCGCACAGAAGGACCTGGAGTGGATGCAGTCGCATATAATCGAGGGCGCCGGTGTGGTGGATGTTTCACCCATAACTTCAAAGATCGACCTGCAGGGGCCGCTGTCAAAGGGCATAATGATGGAGATCTTTGACACCGGGAAGATCAGGGGACTCGAAAGGTTCCATTTCTGCCACGACACCTTTGCGGGCATGGATGTGATGATCTCTGCCACGGGCTATACAGGTGAATGGGGCTACGAGCTGTTCATTGATAACGAGGGCGCGGCAGGGCTATGGCAATGCATCATGTCCGCTGGCGCGGAGTGCGGGCTGAGGCAGTGCGGCCTCGGGTGCAGGGACACGCTGAGGCTTGAGTCATGCTACTCGCTCTACGGGCATGAAATCAATGAATCGATAAATCCGGTTGAGGCTGGCCTGGGCTGGCTTGTGAGTTCAGGCGCGGACTTTACCGGGCGCGGCGTGCTGATGCGGCTGAAGAAGGGGGGGGCTGCAAGGGAACAGGTGTGCATTGAGCTCACGGACAGGGGCATTCCCAGGGATGGATGCAGGGTGGTCCATGACGAAAGCGACATAGGTTATGTTACGAGCGGCGTCTATTCCCCCACATTCAAAAAGGGGCTTGCCCTGGCGCTGGTTGTAAAGGGGCTTGTTGCTGAAAATGATATAATAGATGTAATCATCAGAGATAAACCTGTGAAGGGACGAATTGTAAAAAGACCATTCTACAGGTTTAACGGGTGATTTTTTTTGAAAATATAATCTCTAAGGGGTGATGATATGGCTGACAAAGGGAAGAACGTACCGGGTGACCTCCTTTATACAAAGGAGCATGAATGGATACGCGTGGCAGGTGATAAAACAGGGGTGTGCGGTATAACCGATCACGCACAACATTCATTAGGTGATATTGTCTTCGTGGAGTTTGTTTCGGGCATTGAGAATACCAAGGTCAGCGCCGGTAATGCCGTTGCCATAGTTGAATCCCCCAAGGCTGCTTCGGATGTGTACTCGCCTGCATCCGGAGTAATAACCGCGATAAACCGCGGCCTGGAGGCGTCGCCTGAGCTCATAAACAAAGACCCGTACGGAGAGGGCTGGTTTGTGAAGATTGAAATTAATGACATGGATGGACTCAGTTCCCTCCTTAAACCTGACGAGTACCTTAAACTTATAAGCGGGGAGGAATAGCATGTCATACACCGGACTTGGCAGTGAACAGGTGGCGCACATGCTCCGCTCCACTGGCGCCGCTTCCATTGATGAACTCTTCGCGGATGTACCATGCGGACTCCAGGTAGAAAAAATTGACGGCCTCCCGGCACCCGTTTCAGAGATCGAACTTGAAAGGCGCATGAACGCCATCGCTTCGACTAACAGGGTGTTCGGCAAAAACTTTCTCGGCGCAGGCGCTTATAACCATTACATACCTTCAGCAGTTGACGAGATAGCGTCCAGGTCTGAATTCTACACGTCCTACACGCCGTACCAGCCCGAGGTGAGCCAGGGTACGCTGGCGTCCATATTCGAGTTCCAGACAATGATCTGTTCGCT
>CAYTSF010000083.1:2590-14382 GCA_964440335.1 uncultured Leptospirales bacterium | reverse complement strand
GCTGCACCAAAAAACCTCTTCGGTTTATGCAGGGCATTTGAATCAACACCGCCCGAGAGTATTTTCCCGCTTGTGGGAACAACCTGGTTGTAGGCACGGGCCAGCCTTGTTATTGAATCAAGAAGGATAACAACATCCATCTTCCTCTCTACAAGACGCCTGGCCTTCTGGATGACCATGTCTGCCACCTGGACGTGACGGGTTGCCTGCTCATCAAAGGTTGATGATACGACCTCACCCTTGACCGAACGCGCCATGTCTGTAACCTCTTCAGGACGCTCATCTATGAGCAGAACTATAAGGTATATCTCAGGATGATTTTTGGTGATTGCGTTGGCAATCTTCTGCAGCAGTATGGTTTTACCGGTCCGGGGTGGGGCAACGATAAGTGCCCTCTGGCCTTTACCGATTGGAGTCATGAGGTTCATAATCCTCATCTCAACTTCGGGCCCTTCTGTTTCCAGGTTGATTCTCTGTTGCGGGTAGAGAGGTGTGAGGTCATCAAACATTACCCTGCGGTGCAGGTTTTCAGGATTCTCAAAGTTGATAGCCTCGATCCTCAGGAGCGCAAAAAATCTCTCGTTATCCTTTGGGGGCCTGATCTGCCCTGCCACAGTATCACCTGTTTTAAGCCCGAAGAGCCTTATCTGTGAAGGTGACACATAGATATCATCAGGTCCTGGAAGGTAATTGTAGTTGGGAGAGCGCAGGAATCCATAACCATCCGCCAGGATTTCAAGTACACCGCTGGCAAATATGAGTCCTTTCTGTTCTGTCCGGCCTTTCAGTATCTCGAATATAAGGTCCTGTTTTTTCAGTCCTGATATACGCTCAAGCCCCATATCCTTTGCAATGGTATAGAGTTCATTTATTGTTTTTGCTTTGAGCTCTCCAAGGTCGAGCTTATTTTCATATTCCTCAGGACCTGGTTTCGCAGTGACAGCCTTCTCTTCAGCTGGTATATCATCAGGAAACTCATTTAAGTTGCTGCTTGTTTCTCCAGTTTTTGACATTGTTAACCCTTATATATTTTGTTTTTTTTATTCCATACTATGGATAAATAATAAAGCCTCTCCCTCAGATAATTCCACAACTTGATTTTTTGATTGTACAAATTAACGAAGATATTGGCGTGCAAAAATCGATAGGCACTTAAGAGACAATAACAAACTACTAATTAAAACATTTTATGTCAACAAAAAATCCACAATAATCCCGAAGAGATTTTTTTCATCAGTTACCAGTGGTAATTATACCCATGAAAAACTGGCATCACGCAGTTGCTATTCTTCTCTGACCGCCAAAGGCGGACAGAAAACATGTAATTATCTGTATATCCACGTATGGTATGTTATTATACGATGCCGGTATTAACGGTCTATTTTTTATTTTCATTTATGCCGAACTTTTTGATTTTAGATGCCAGTGCCTGCTTTGATATTTTAAGTTTCTCAGCGGCTTTTTCGCTGCTTTCGTTATTTCTGATTGATTCAACAATCATATGCCTTTCCACGGAATCAAGAACCTCCTGCAGAGACTTGCCCCTGAGATCAACTCCCGGTATGGTGAACTCCCCCACTGAAGAATTCTTGTTATCAAAAAAAACAAGAAATCCGGACTTTTTCCCTCCGCTCATCAGGGGAATTCTTTCGTAAAAGCTGGCAAGTGCTGTATTGTAAAAATACAGGTCATCATCGCTTATTTCTGCGAAGAGTTCATTTTTAGACGGATCCCCAAGTATCTTTTCCACATACTGCGTGTTGACCTCTTCGTTCAGCTTAACGGTATAAAGCTCTTCAAAATGACTGTTGTAAAAAATGGTCGATCCCCTTTCATTCACGGCATAGAGAGCGCGGGGGATGTGTTCCAGAATGAGGTAGATCATCCACTCCAGGGCCTGGTCCTCCTGCTGCTTTTTGACCTCCGCTTCAGGCGCAGAGCCCCTGGATGTGTCGCAGGCTGAAAAGAGCTGGAGCCTGCTCCAGGTCCCCTGCTCTTCACCAAAAATATTTATTACTATAAATTCTTTAATCTTTCCATAGGGAAGAAGGTCATCAAAACTCATTCGTGCAGCGATGTGCGTGATAAACTCATCGATCTTCATTTTCTCAACGCGTTCAATATCGCTGAGTTCTGCAATGACCGCCTCCTTGCGGAGTACCCCGATAAGTATCCCCCTTTTTGAAACAACCGGTATAACAGGAACATCATGAATATAAAAAAGCCGCACTACATCTTCAGGACGGTTGTTCTGGTGATCGAAGGGATTCTCTTCGAATTCCTTTATTTCACTCCCGGTGTTCCTGTTATCTTCGCTCATCAGAATCCCAGCACATCATACATTGAATATAATCCCGGCGCTTTACCCTTGAGAAATTCAGCGGCTGTAACTGCGCCCCTGGCAAATACATCACGGCTGGCGGCGCGGTGTGTCAGTTCAATCCTCTCTTCAATTCCTGAAAAGAAAACCGTGTGTTCGCCAATAATGTTACCGCCCCGCATTGCATGCATGCCAATTTCGTTTGACGTCCTTTCACCTGAAATCCCGTCTCTGCCATGAACTGTCTTAGCGTCAGAAAGCCCCTTCATGTTCTCCATGACAACTTCAAGGAGCCTCTTGGCTGTTCCGGACGGCGCGTCCTTCTTGAACCGGTGATGTGCCTCGAAAATCTCGACATCGTAATCCGTTGAGATGAGTGCTGACGATGCAAGCTCTGTAAGTTTAAAGAGAAGATTGACCCCCAGCGACATGTTCGGAGAAAAAAGCACCGGTATATGATTAGAAGCCTCCCTTATCGCTTCTATCCCTGCTGCATCAATTCCGGTGGTACCAATAACAAGAGGAGTGCGGGCAGCTATGGCCCGGGGCAGAAGGCTGATTGTTGCAGCAGGCACGGTAAAATCAATAACACCGTCGGTTTTCGCTATAGACGATTCATCCGCCTCGGAGATGATACAGTCAGCCTGGCCGTCATTTATAATTCCCATGGCATTCTGTGAAAGATACTTCGAGCCCGGAGCATCGAAGGCACCGGTGAGCCTGTGCCCCTTCTCTATTGATATTCTCAGGATGGCACCTCCCATCCTTCCGCTTATCCCGCATATTCCTATGTTCATTTAAGTTTTATCCCGTATTCTGTCATTGTCTGCCTGAGTAATGTCCTGTTGCTATCGCTGATTTCAGTCATTGGAAGCCTCAGAGTACCGCTGCATTTCCCCATCATCTCCATGGCCGCTTTAACGGGAATGGGATTTGTTTCAAGGAACATTGCACGGCACAATGGAAGAATCCTGTAGAACTGCTTTCTTGCCTCTTCAGTTTTGTTTTCACCATACAGCGTTACTACCTTTTTTATGTCAGCAGGAATCACGTTCGACAAAACAGAGATCACCCCCTTCCCTCCGACCGAAAGGAGAGGGAGCAGGAGGTTGTCGTCACCTGACAGGACAGTTATTTTATCCCCGCAGAGCTCTATGAGCCGCATCATCTGCGTTATATCACCCGAGGCCTCTTTCATGGTCTTGATATTGTCTGTCCTGTTAAGGAGTTCCTTAACGCTCTCGGGAAGGAAGTTCACACCTGACCTTCCGGGAATATTGTAAAGAATTATAGGCAGTTTTGTGGATTTTGAAATAGCCTCATAGTGTGCGATTAAGCCTTTCTGCGTCGGCTTATTGTAATATGGATTAACCGAGAGTGTGCCGTCAACTCCCGCGTCCTCTGCCTGTTTTGTCAGCCAGATAGCCTCATCAGTGGAATTGGCACCTGTACCTGCAATTACCTTTACCCTGCCGTTAACTATTTTTACCACCCTCCTGATGAAGGCATCATGCTCTTCAAAAGACAACGTGGGGGATTCACCGGTAGTGCCCACCGGCACAACACCGTCAATCCCGGCTGCTACCTGATCTTCGATATTGCCTTCCAGTGATTTCCAGTCAATTCCATCTTTTGTAAATGGCGTAATCAAAGCGGTGTAGGTTCCTTCAAACATATATGCACCCTGAATTTATATTATTGTATAATCCCGAAATTATTTTTTCTTTTTCTTCTTCGTTTCTTTCTGCCGGTTGTTCCCGGACTTATCTTCTTTTTTAATTACCTTTGCAAGCTCCTCGTCAAATTTTGCCTGGTCGAATTGCTTCTCAGGAAAATCATCATCAAACATTAAAAGAACAAGTATTCGGATGGATTTAAGCAGGTCCTCCTCTGACCTGTAAGCATATACTTTTACCCAGTCATCACCCGAGGCTATCACTATACGCACCCGTGTGCCACTGGCCAGCGTCAGATCATTTACAGTAACATCCTTCAGCATGATATAATCAACCGGGGATTCGCCGCTGGTTTCATACACCTTCAGCCTGCCCATGTCCTCTTCCGGAACAAATGAAGAACATGAAACAACCGAAAAAGAGATCGCAAAAAACATGAATATTAACAACTTTTTCAATTTTGTACCTTTAACTTCAGAAGATTTTCCGGATTAACGGGCTGCCGGTGACTTTATGGCAAAGAACCGTCATCAGACAATTAATCAAGTATAAAATACACAGGCAGAATTGTTGTCAAGAAATATTATGTCATAAAAGTTTTCAGGGTGATTGCGGATTGCTGAAACCAGCTGCAATCCTCAATCATCTCATGGTTGGGCCCTCATTTACTCGTTGCGTACCCATATAATTTCAGGATCAGAGTAGACAATAAAATTGCCCGTAAGAAAGAAACCCAGAAGAAGAAACAGGGGGCTGAGAAAAACTGACGGTTTATTATTTACGAAATTTTCCACTGCGGGTATATACTGGGAGAAACCCGCAACTGCCGCAAGAAGCAGAAAATATCTGAGGGAGTTGATGAACCTCTGCGGATTTTCAGAGAGCAGCTTTGAGACAGCAAGAGAGATGGAAATCCCCGTGATATAGAAAAATAGTATGAACATTCCGCTCTGTATAAAAGCGAATATACCAGCACCGAAAAGTCCGAAATATGCCAGCATTGACATGAAACCTTTAATCTTAGTTCGCTGGAGATAAAGTTTGAACCTGGTAAATAATTTGTCCATCTTCCATATCCTTTTGACGATTATTTAACACCAGACGATAATCAAAAGCACTCAAAAGTAAAGTAAATATTTGTCTCAATTTTTTCATGCATAGAATTTTTACAAACTATAACATTTCACGATTGAATTAGTTTCCTTTTCATCATTCCCGCGAAGTCGGGAATCTAACAGCACCAGTTTTATGCAATTCCGGTAGAGTAGCCACTACGGCTGCCTGCAAGCAGGAAACATGATGTTTCAATAATGCCTGCCTTCGTTACCGCTACAGCCTGAATGACAGAGTCCTAATCAGTTCGTTAACTGCTTTAATACTGATTAGATTTATACAAGTCATTGTCCATAATTGACAGCATATGCTCCAGTAAAACGCAGGCATTTATATAAAACAGATGCTCTGATGTTTCACAGTGCATAATGAAGCCTCACGTCTCATAGCGCATAAAAAAGCCGTTCCATAACAGAACGGCTTCGCAATAAAGAAAATAATGAAAGCTGTTTATTTACCGGCACGTACACCGTTCAGCCATTCGATCAGAAAACTGTACGCCTCGTCAAAATTTTTTTGAGCCTTCGATGTCAGGGCTACTTCAAAGTCCCACTCATACCCCCTGATTCCGAGGACGTAAGCATCCAGTTTCTTCTCGTACAATTCAGCGCAGAGTGCAAGAACAGACTGCGGAGACATTGAATGCGTGGTAAAAGTAATCTCCGATGAAGGTTCTATCCTTTCAAAAGAGAATGGTTCTTCCGCGTTTATTGAAGCATCAACAAATACAACGATATCGTTCTCTGCAACAAAATAGGCATCCTCAATATTAAGCTGATAGTTACAGTCAGTTTCAATACCGTGGATGCCTTCGTTTTCAAGTCTTTCAATTATGGCCGGACCAAGGCCGTCGTCCTGACGGCCCGGGTTACCGAATCCATATACAAGTATTTTTTTATTTTCCAATGAGTCTTTAGCCTACTTCAGTTTCTGATCGATTACGTTGCCTTCTGCATCAAGAAGTGATACTTCAAGAGGCATCTGTCCCAGGGCGTGTGTTGCACAGCTGAGGCAGGGGTCATACGCCCTTATTGCCATCTCAACCTTGTTCATCATACCTTCTGTGATCTCTTTCTGGCCGTTAAAGTTTGCCTTCGCAACATAGTTAACTGCGTTATTCATAGGTATGTTGTTGTTGGTTGTTGATACAATCAGGTTGCCCATCTCGATCTGGTCGTCGTTATTGATCCTGTAGTGGTGGAACAGTGTTCCCCTTGGTGCTTCAACAAGACCAACGCCCTCTTTCTGCTTGGTTCCTTTAACAACAAGGTTGTCTTTCTGGAGATCCGGATCATTAAGGAGATCCCTGATAACCTCAGCAGAGTGGAGAAGCTCGATAAGCCTTGCATAGTGCATGTGCATTGACATGTGGTTAGGCTTGCCGTTTGTTACTGCTTTGTATGCTTCGAATTCCTTCTGTGCAAGAGGAGTCGGGATGAAGTCAGCAGTGTTACATCTTGACAGAGGACCTACAGTATACCAGCCTTTGTCCATTCCCAGTTTCCTGATATACGGGAACTTCATGTAACTCCAGTTTTTAACCTCTTCGCCGATGATCTTGTGGTAATCCTGATAGTCGATGTCATCGAGTATTTTTTTGCCGTCAGCATCAACGCAGCGGATTACACCGTGGTACAGATCCATTGCACCGTCTTTTCTTACGAGAGAGAGGTGTGCAGACGGAAATACCGCGAAGTTGTCAATATAGTCTTTATTTTTTGCATAGTAGCCTTTGAAGAAATCAAGTGCACCCTGCGCCCATTCAACCATTTTATCTGCGTTGAGAGGATCTGCGCCTTTAAGGAAAGAGTCCCTTTCAGCAATTGACAGGTTCTTGTTGATACCGCCGGGGATTGCGCCTGTTCCGTGGATCTTCTTGCCTGCCGTAGCCTTGATTATCTCCTGGCCGAATTTCCTCATGAGAACGCCCTGCACTGCAAGGTCTTTGTGCTCAAGGGCAACACCAATAACGTTCCTTATTGCAGGGTTTCCGTCGAAACCGAAAAGGAGGTCTGGTGATGCCAGGTGGAAGAAATGCAGGGCATGTGACTGGAACATCTGCCCGAAGTGCATAAGTCTTCTCATTTTGTCACCCACTGGTGTAAGGCCGTCACCTGTGCCTGCGCCCACGATTACGTCCATGGCTTTCGCAGCTGCAAGGTGGTGGCTTACGGGGCATATACCGCAGAGGCGCTGAACGAGTACCGGAACTTCCCAGTACGGACGGCCCTGCACAAATTTCTCGAAGCCGCGGAACTCGACAATATGAAGCCTTGACTGGGTTACGTTGCCCGCATCGTCAAGCTGTATTGTCACTTTACCGTGTCCTTCTACCCTTGTTACCGGTTCTATAGTTATTTTTCTTCCCATAATTTGGCTCCAGATTAATCAAACTTTAATTCTTCATAAGTAAGGTTGAGCGGTTTGCCAGTTAAAAGCGCAACCAGCGCATCCCATATAAGCTCCGGCCTTGTAGGACATCCCGGCAGAAAGTAGTCAATCTTGACTATTTCATGGCAGGCATAAACCCTGTCAAGAATCATGGGGAGTTCTTCATCATTAGGCATAATCTTCTTTGTGTTCTCATCAACGGTCGGTCCGTTAAAGTATGCCTCTTCGAGACAATCCTTAACAGGAATACCGTTTCTCATTGCAGGGAGACCGCCCATAATCGCACACTCACCAAGAGAGATGAGGATTTTGCAATTTTTACGGAAATCCTGAAGAACATGTACGTTTTCACTGTTGCAGCATCCGCCCTCGATTATTCCGATGTCGCACTGCTTTGTGAAAGTTTTTATATCATCAACGGGTGACTTGTGAAATTCAACCAGGTCGATGAGCTGTAAAATTTTATCGTCAATGTCAAGTAATGACATATGGCATCCGAAACAACTTGCCAGTGCCGCTGTGGCCACAACTGGTTTACTCATTTTTAACCTCCAGGCTCCCTTTATCTGCCTTCGATTTCAGAACCGATAGGCTTGCTGTCAAATTTCCTCTGTCCAACAGGAATTTTGAATCCCACTTCCTTGCGTAGAATAGCGCCCACCGGACACTGCTTCATCGCCTTCTGTGCCAGGTCTTCGCTGATATTAGCCGCAAGAGCATCGTCGATTTTAACGATGGTATGATCCCCTCTCTTGGTAATGCCGAATACGTGTTTTCCGTCAGGAGTAACGATGTCCCTCACGCAACGCACACACTGGCAGCACCTGTTGCTGTCTATGTACAGCCTGGGGCTCTTTGCATTAACAGTCCTTACGGGCCACAGGTACGGGAACCTTGGAACCAGCATCTGGTACCTGTATCCAAGCGCCTGGAGTTCGCAGTTACCGCTCTTTTCGCATGTGGGACACATATGGTTCCCTTCCACGAAAAGCATCTCTATGATCGACTTCCTCATGTCTTCGAGCTCGGCTGTTTTGTTGTCAACAACCATCCCCTCTGTAACAGGGGTAGTACACGCAGCCATGAACCTTCCGCCGACCTTTACTGTACATATGCGGCATGTTCCTGCAGGTTTCAGCCCTTCAAAATGACAGAGTACGGGAATGTAAATGCCATTGGCTTTCGCAGCTTCAACTATTGTCTGGCCGTCTTTTGCAGTACAGGCTTTTCCGTCTATCGTAAATTTTATATCACTCATCTTAGTGCCCCTCTACATTTGCTTTTCTGCCCACAACTGCACATGAATCCTTCACAGCAGCAGCCATATCGAATTCAGAAACGAAGTCAGACTTCTGGAGCTTGGCTTCATACAGTCCCCTGAAGTTCTTAATTGTAGACTGAATCGGGTTTGGAGATGTCTGACCAAGGCCGCATCGGCTCATGCTCTTAACGGTTACACACCAGTCCTCAAGCTCTTTGAGGTCTGCTGCATTTCCGTGGCCATGAACGATTTTTTCAAATTTGTGAAGGAGTATCTGGTTGCCGGCGCGGCAGGGTGTACACCATCCGCATGATTCTTCAACAAAGAATTCCATGAAGTTATGGACTATGTCGAAGATATTCCTTTCAGCACCGATTACTATGATCGAACCGCCTGTAGCGAGATCGTCAAAGCAGATCTTCTGGCCGAACTTGGATTTGTCGATGCATACGCCTGAAGGTCCGCCAACCTGTACAGCCTGTGCGCCTTTACCGTCGCACTCTGCAAGGAGCTGGTCGATTGTCATGCCGAATTCCGCTTCGTATATGCCGGGCTTTTTGCAGTCGCCTGATACGGAGAGGAGTTTTGTTCCCTTGGACTTCTCGGTTCCAATTTTTGCGAACCATGCGCCGCCCTCGAGCATTATTCTTGATGCGCAGCAGAATGTCTCAACGTTGTTTACAGATGTGGGTTTGCCCATGAATCCGCGCTGTGCAGGGAAAGGCGGCCTGTTTCTTGGCTCTCCTCTTTTACCTTCAGCTGATTCGATAAGTGCAGATTCCTCACCGCATACATACGCGCCTGCTCCCATCTGGATCTTGATGTCAAAATTAAATCCGCTTTTTCCGCCGGCGTTTTTGCCGAGTACGCCGTTCTTTCTCATTGTATCGAGTACGTTCTCAAGGTAATTTTTGAGGTACATGTACTCACCCCTGAGATAAAGGAGACCTTCGTCAGCACCGATCGCGTATCCGCCGATCGCCATACCTTCGAACATCATTTCGGGGATCTCTGTGAAGATTACCCTGTCCTTGAATGTTCCGGGTTCACCTTCGTCACCGTTACATACGATGTACTTTTTGTCACCTTTTGACTGGTTTGTGAAATCCCACTTCATACCTGTTGAGAAACCGGCACCACCGCGTCCGCGGAGGCCGGAGGTTTTCATCTCTGCGATAACTTCTGCGGGAGTCTTTGCAACAGCTTTTTTCAGGGCTTCACCTGATTTGAAAGGAGCAAAAAGAACTGCGCCTTTTTTCTGGATGTTGTTGTTAACCATGGACTTAACGAGCGCATCCTGGTTTTTACCATCGCCGGTACCTTTGGCGATATCCTGGATACTCTTGCCGGCCTTCATGTCGGCAACAATTGCTTTTGCCTTATCAGCAGTGAGTTTTGTGAACATTACGTCATTGATGATCGCAGCCGGTTCCTGGTCATTGAGGCCGATGTCTGATGTCCAGTAGAGTCCGACTTTTCCGTCAGAGGAGACCTGACCGAATTGGCATCCGGCTTCCTTTTCGAAAGCTTTTGCCACATCTTTGCAACCCATCATAACAGCAACAGCGCTGTTGTTCAGATAAACAGTGTATTTACCTGTGGGATTTTTTGATAAGAAATGATAGAAGGTAGCAACTCCCTCTACATCTACAGCGGAGACATTCATCTCCTTAGCTATCTCGGCGATAGCTTCATCAGAAATAATACCTACCTCTGCCCTGGTGTCTCTTATGACATCGAGCATCTTTGTAGGGCTTTTCTGATACTTGCTTGCAGCTTTTTTTACAGCTTCAGATATATTACCCATGGGGCCCTCTTTGTTAATAATATTTTTATTGTTTAACAAAAAAATTACGCATGAGGCTACACCGCATTTAAGCGGTTTACGGCTTTCTGAAGAAGCAACATACGGATCAGGCGTAACCGGCAATCACACAAAATCCTTTTTATAAATTAATTTTTATAAAAGTATACTTCTCCTATATTTACTTCATTGCGACACCTTTTTTTTTCAATCAAAAAATACATAATAAAAATAAATAATCACTTTTTTAAAAATGAGTAGCATTTATTTTGTTTTCGTAGCACAGAACATTGTTTATGCTGAAAAAAAGTATAAAATCCAAAAAAAAACCATATATAAGGACGAAAAGCTAAAGACGGGCCCCTCATCCCCTATCCACCCGCCATTCACCTGAGTAAATGTTGAACTTCCCGTTTCTCATGAAACCTATGAGTGTCATGCCTCCCTGAACCGCAAGTTCAACAGCGAAGGCTGTTGGCGCCGATACTCCTGCAACGACGCGGAAGCCTGCACGCAGCGCCTTGAGCACCATCTCGTAGCTGAGACGCGAAGAGAGCATGCATACACATGCACCTTCAAGTCTGCCGTCAATGAGCATCCTGCCTATGCATTTGTCCAGGGCGTTGTGCCTGCCAACATCCTCGGCGTATGCGAGCAATCTTCCATCCCTGCTGAAAATTCCTGCGGCATGGGTTGCCCCTGTCTCGCGGTGTATGTCCTGGCTGCTGAAAAATTCATCCTGCATGGCAAAAAGTTTTTCTGCCGTGAAAATCCCACTGTCACCTTTATTCTCATCAAGTCGCGGAAAGGATTTACTGTCAGCAGGGATTATTCCAGCCGAACTCCGGATTATTTTAAGTTCATCGGAACGATCCGCTGCTGAAAGCTCAATGTTTATGGTACAATCTTCACTGGTAATGTTTTTTATATCGCTGAAGGATTTCAGTCTTCCATCGCTGAAGCAGAGGCCGGCAGCAAGTTCAGCATCCATGCCGGGAGTCCGCATGCAGAAATAGGCGGGAGTCCCATTTATCTTAATTGCGAGGGATGATTCAACAGCGAGCCGGTCTCTCAGTTCTTCATACCTGCTGCCGTTAAATGACACAACGCGCTTTTCGCTGATTTCAGGTCTGTTCATAATTTATACCTTCTTATTTTTCAGGGCGCGGGCCTTGTACCCGGCAGTAATTTTTCTGCCATTCCACGGCAGGCACATCATGAGTCGAA
>CAYTSF010000083.1:0-2490 GCA_964440335.1 uncultured Leptospirales bacterium | reverse complement strand
GGCACAGGGGGACTTTTTGTTTTCGGCTGGAGCGGTACTGCGGTCTATGCCCAGGTGGGGCACATATGCATGACACTTGCGGCAGCATGGATCATTGCAAAGTGCGCGGCAGTGAGGGGGATAAAGCTCCCTGCGGCAGGGCTGCTCGCCGGCATCGCATTGTTTATCATTGCTTTCCCCTTGCAGCACGGGTACGTGAAGTCCCATCCGGAATACACTAAAAAACTCGGTGATAAAACTTTCGAGGAATACTTGGACAGGAGTAATTAAACATGCTCACCATCGGCGAATTCTCGGTAATAACAAAACTATCTGTGAAGACACTGCGGTTCTACCATGAACAGGGGCTGCTGGTGCCTGACTACATAGACGATGAGAGCTCATACAGGTACTACAGGGAGTCGTCCGTTGGCAGGGCAGAGACCATCACCTTTCTGCGCGGCCTTGACTTCAGCATAAACGAGATAGCAGAGATACTGACGAACTACAGCGAGGACACTGACATCATGCATGTGCTTGAAAAGCGGAGGGAGTGCATTAACGAAAAGGTGGCAAGGTACAACGATGCGCTGGACAAGATAGAGCTGTTTTTAAAAACCACGAAGGAGTTTAACATGAACGAGGCGAACAGGACAGTGCTTGAAAAAAACATAGATGACATGATTTTCGCGGGCCACAGGTACACGGGCAGGTACCAGGACATGGGAAAAGCCTTCGGCATCGCGGGGCGGGCCATGGGCAGGTTCATATGCGGGCCGGCCATGAGCCTGGACTACAACAGCGAGTATATGGAGGATGACGCCGACATCGAGGCTGGATACCCCGTATCAAAAAAAATGAGCAGGAAGGGTGTCGAGGGCCGTGTACTCCGGGGCGGCAAGGCAATAACCATAATGCATTACGGCCCCTACGAAACCCTGGGCAGGTCATACACCGAGCTTTTCAGCTACATGAACGATAAGCGGTACAAAGCGCTTGTTCCATGCCGGGTACTCTACCACAAAGGCCCTGGAATGATATTCAAGGGCAACCCTGAAAAGTACATCACAGAGCTGCAGATACTTGTTGAATAGCCGGTACTCACTGGTACAGGAATTATCATCAAATTCACGGCCCCTGCCTGTTAATTAAGGGGGCCGCGGATTTAAATCTCACACTCAAAGGGTACAAACTTCTCCCCTGCACCGAGCCCCCGGTCAATCCTGATCTCAATGCCGCTGCCCATAATCTCCCCCAGCCTGTGGAGCATGAGCTTCTCCCCTGCGGCAGTGAACTCACCACCGGCACATAAACTGAGATCGCATGAATAATCCCCTCGTTGCATGAACCTGAAAAAGTACACCGGAAAGGAACGCACAATGCCGGAAATGTCGATTGAATTTACGCTGCTGCCGTCCTTCCGCCTGAATATTACCATCTGCCTTCCCTGGAGATTCACAAGTGAGGGGGATGTTTCTCCACATGAACATTTTCCATATTCCATAGATGCCATGTCACCCGTAATATAACGCAGCAGCGGCAGGTACGGGTTTCTCCCACCTGTGACAGCGATGTAGCCCCGGCCCCCTTCACCGGTCGGCCCTCCATCCACTGTGATTATCTCGACAAAAATATCATTGGGAAGGATATGCATTCTCCCCGGATCATGGGGGCATGAATAAGCAACGGGCCCTGTCTCATTGAGCGAGTACATATCCACAACAGGGCAGCGGAAATAATCCTCAAGTTTACGCCGTACTGCGAATTCAAGGGCCAGGGCCGTTGACAGCAGAGCTTTGGGCCTGTAGTCCATGCCCGCGTTGATATATTCGAGGAAGGAGTACGGGTCACCCGAAAGGAAAACCGGCTGCATCTCATTTATGTAAAGAGAAGGGTTCCCCATAGTCCCCTGCCAGTCATGAATATTGACCTTGGCAAAGCCCGCCCCCTCCATGTACGAATGGACAGTGTGGTATGTGATGGTCTTTTTCTGGGCGCAGATTTGAAATGCGGCCACCCTGCTGCCGGTGCATGGATCTTTAAGCCCGTTCATGCGCAGGGCATATTGTATGAGCGGGTCATAGCATCCCACTGCCCGGGGGTGGTTCGGTGCGGGTATGGGGTGGCCTGTTGTCCCTGAAGTGGGATTTACTACAAGTCGAGAAAGGTCTTCGTCGCGGGGCACGATAAGCTCCAGCTTCGCCTGCATGTCAGAACGGGTCATGGGTTTGATTTCATGCCAGTTGCTTTTCATGTCGATACCGGAGAGCCTCTGACAGAAAAAGTCCGAGCGCAGGGCCATGTTCATGCACCAGCTGATTATTCCATCAGGGGGCGTGCTGCCGAAGTCAGGTCTCATTTCAAGGTCCGCTGCGAACCGCTTTACGAACTCAAGGTCTTCATGAAACAGGCGGTCACCGCACTGCGTGTTCCAACGGGGGGCATGTTCATGCTCGCCCATTTTCATGTAAAGGTCAAGCCACTCACTTTTCATGAGGGGCACCCTGTTCC
>CAYTSF010000082.1:0-14571 GCA_964440335.1 uncultured Leptospirales bacterium | reverse complement strand
CACTAGTCCGGCAGTCTGTGCAAGGATAACAAACAGAAAATTTTTGTTAACAGCAAGCGCCAGCGCAATGCTCATGGAAAAAAGCAACGCGACAACAAACGATGCGAATAACGGTGAGAGGGACTTGCCTATGTACACGGTATGAGGACGGTTTACCAGGTCATGCTGCACATCGCATATATCGTTCATGAGGAATCCTGCAAAAAGCAGCAGCATGAGTGAAAACTCCCCCATAACAAATTTTTTAAGAATATGGGGGTCAGTGAAAAAACACGCGGAATTATATGCATGGGCGCTTATCGTATAGATCCCTGTAAGTGCAGGTATGACGACCCTTAACCTGAAAATTGAAAAATCGCGGAAAACCTGCATAAGCACAATCCTCTTCTTTGAATGCCCGTGAAGTTACTTTTCATTTGCGGGACAGGATTGATGTTTCACATGGCGGGAAAAAATGCAAGTTAAAAAAACTCTATCATAAAGCCAACAGTACATAGCATGCAATCATATGGATGTTTTTCTTTGCGGATTCTTGGCCGAAGTAGCCGCATAACAGGTACCAGTCAGGAAAATGAATGATAAAATTAATACCTATCTCAGAAACCCGGCTATTACCTTATAAACCTCCTCCAGTTCATGGCTGCTGAGGAGAGCGCCCGCGTAGCGCCATGAATAGAGTTTGTCCTTAATCTTTTCAAACTCAGCAATACTATCAGCATCAGAAATCCTGGCCTTCACAAGGTCCAGCGATTTTACGCAAAGTTCCATGAGCCGCGCGGAGTCACCACTTTCATGTGCAGCTTCAAGTTCTTTGCGCATGACCGCCGCCGGGTCCGGCAAAGGTTCCGCAAGTACAATTTCATCTTGCGCAGTGTTATGTGAATCAATGCCGCTGTACCTCTTCCTGTCGCGCAGAAACACAAATGCCGCACCGCCAATGGCCGCCGCCAGTAAGATGCCCGCAAAGACATAGGCTGCCACAGGGAGCCTGTCGCTTTCAGTTCCGGATTTGTTATCATTCACTTCGCGCGGTTCGATTATCCCAGTGATATCAAGTGTAAGTTCATCAGTTGATGCTGTTTCGTATGTTCCTGATGAAGGGTTGAAATATGAAAATTTCAGTCTCCCCGGTTTAATGGCCCCTTCACGCTGGGGAATAAGGGTCAGGGTGATTCTCTTTGTGCCTGTTATTTCACTGCCGGAAAGCATCAGTTCAGGCTCCCCCTCGGCAATGAGCATCCTGTACCCTGCGGTGTTTTCAAAAACCGGTTTTGACATGATGAGAAAATTCCCGCTTCCCGAAAGCGTTACATCTATGCGGACCTCCTCATTGACCCTGTATGTGCCATGCGGGAATGCGGCATCAATTTTAAAACTTCCCACGTCGCCGGCATAACCCGAAGGTTTGCCTTTCACAGGCAGCGCCTTGATCCTGATCCTCTTCTGTGGAAACCTGATCTCGCTCTGAACAGGCATTGAAAAAAAACCACGGGTCTGTTCAAATAATGCCACCATGGTTCCGCCGCCTGTTTCATAATCACCGCTTATCTCCGGTATCAGGCAGTACGAAACAGCAAGCTCCTTCACCATGCTCATGCCGTTTTTCATCACAAGTTCAGGTTCGCGTTTTTCATCGATGCTTTTTATGATAAATCCTTTAGACACGGGCGCCTCGCCGATCCTGTTTATGCTGAAATCCGAGTTGGCGTCGTGGTAAACATAGTATCTCATGATCACGGGCTGGCCCGCGTAGACGGAATCAGACGAGAGTTCAACGTCGCAGAAGATGAATCCCTTCATATGTTCATCACCGCTGGAGGCTCCGCTTCTGACAGTCAATGTGAGCGGCTGGGTGAAAAACTTTTCGTCTCCTGCGGTTACCTCAAATGATGGGATGGTATATGTTCCCTCCCTCTCTGCGTAGAGCCGGAAACTGATTGTTGTTGATGATGAACTTCTTCCGTTGTAGAACTGGTAAGAACTCCCCTTACCTGCATATGTAATTCTGAGCCCGCCGACCTCCGGAATGTCCGATACGTCAACGTCCGAATCCCCGGTAACAGAAATGGTAAGCACAGTGCTTTCCCCCGCAGAGATCACTCTCCTGTCGAGTGAAGCGCTTACCTGGGCAGCTACGAGATTAATACCGCACAACATAATAGATAACGCAACAAAAACCCTACCAGTAATTTTCAAGAAGCTTTCTGCCATCCCCATCTCCCTTCTGTTTCCTCACGGGCTTCTTTTTCATTGAATCAAAAATTCTCTGCATCTGCTCCGGCGTAAGATCGCCACCGGCTCCCTGTTTTTTTGAGCCGGAATTGCCTTCACCCTTTTTTCCCTCAGATGAATCAGTGCTGCCATCTTCTGAATTGTTATCTTTGCTTTTATCACTGCTGTTTTTATTCAGGTACTCCAGGTTTTTGCGAGCCTTTTCATATTCGGGATCAAGCTCCAGTGCCTTCGCATAGGCTTCGGCAGCCTCTTTTTTCTTTCCGCTCCGGAGATAGGAGTTTCCCATGTTCAGCAGTGATTTTTTTACCACTTCTTTATCGGGAGACAGAGCAGACTTTTTGTAGTATTCTACGGCGCTGCCGTAATTGCCCATGGAGTACTCGACATCGCCCATGTTGAAATTCGCAATGGCGCGCTCAGTGTCATTTCGGGCATTACCCGCGGCTTTGATGTAATGTTCAACGGCCTCTGAATATTTTTTTTCTTTGAAGCAGTTGTTGCCCGCGTCGATCTCTTTATTAAATGCTGAAGTCCATGCCACGGCAAGCATGGCTGCCGCGATAAGCATGAACAGTCTGCTACCTCTCCGCATAAATCCTCCGCTGCTGGTTCAGGCAAATCTCAGCGCACATGCACATAACAGCAAGCAGTATGAAAATCCATGACCTGTCCTTTTTCTCCTTTATCCTGTGAACGCCCGTGCTTTTTTTCTGTTGACGATCTACGGCACCGGTCACTGTCTCAATACCTGAAAAGCTTTTTGTTATGTCGGAGTAAGAACCGCCCGTTTCATCAGAAATTTTCTTCAGCAGGGAGGGATTGCTGCTGGTGCGAACAAGCGCGCCCTCCCTGTCCCTGTAGTAGTCATTGTTGTTTCTACCCGGAATGGGGATATACTCCCCGCTCTCCCCGCCTATGCAGAAAACATAAACGCTTATGCCCTCGCGTTTCAGCTTATCCGCCGCATCCGCTGCTCCCCCCTCATGGTCCTCTCCGTCAGTAATGACGACCAGCATCTTCGATGTTAGGCGCTTCTTTTCAAAGACGCCAAGCGCCACCTCGAACATCCTGCCCATATCTGTCCCTTCAATATTGATCGAATCAGGCCCTGCTGAATCAAGGAACATCATTAAGGCGCCTGTATCTGCGGTGAGCGGGCACTGGAGAAAAGCATCTCCCGAGAAGAGGATGAGCCCGATCCTGTCACCATCCAGGGAGCCAGCCATGAGCTTTATGGCGCTCTTTGCCCTCTCGAGCCTTGTGGGCAGCGCATCGGTTGCAAGCATGCTGCGGCTTACATCAAGGGCGACAACAAGGTCGCTCCCCTCGCTTCTTTTTTCGCGCTCCTCTTCGCCCCAGCCCGGCCCGAGCATGGCGACCACAAGAAACACAACAGCCAGGCAGACAAGCAACTCCCTGGCAGAAAGTTTCGCATAACTCCCGCTTATAAACTGAACATTTTTATGATGCAGACCCGTAACTGCTCGGATTATCCTGCGCCTCATGTATGCGTAGATTAAAAAGAAGAGCAGCGTGATGAATCCCGCCGGAACTATGTATGCAGCATATTTAACATTGCTGAATTCTATCATGGCAGCTTCCTGTATACCGCTGACCTGAGCAGTATCTCTGTAAAAAATAATATTGCGCCTGCCACAAGTGGTAAACCTGTCCTGTTCTCAAACTCGAAGTACGACACAGTCTCTGTTTCGGTTTTTTCCAGTCTGTCGATCTCGTTCATGTTATCCGAAAACACGCCGCTTGACTCTGCTCTGTAATATCTCCCACCGGTTATCTCCGCGACCTTCGCGAGGAGTTTGCCGTCAAAATGGTTCCTGATGTAGTTTTTCGGGCCCACGGAACCGAAAGGCCCCGGGTATGGCACAAGCCCGTCCTTCCCTATGCCCACGGTGTAGACCTTTATGCCGGCAGATGCGCATGTCCTTGCAGCGGTTTCGGGGTCTATCTCCCCCCGGTTATTCATCCCGTCTGTGATGAGGAGTATGACCTTTGATCTGGCGCCGCCCTCTGTCATTCTTGAGGCAGCAAGTGTCACCGCGTCGCCAATGGCGGTTCCATCACCGTCTACAGTATCGAAATCCAGCTCGCCAAGAATCTCGCGGATTATGCCGTGTTCCGCAGTGAGGGGACACTGGAGGTACGCGTCACCAGCAAACACAACAAGACCCATGCGGTCAACAGGCCTCCCCTCAACGAATTTATCGACGACCTTCTTTGCCACGGTCAGCCTGTTCTCCGGCTGAAAGTCCTCGCCGCGCATTGAACCTGAAAGGTCAAGCACCAACATGATATCTATGCCGTAATTTTTTATGCTGCTATATGTAATTCCCCTGCCGGGGCCAGCAAGTGCAATGATTAAAAGCGCAAGGCTTGCATACCTCAATATATCGAGTTTCCCGTACGTTGCAGCCCTGAAGGCGCTTTTAACCCCTGTAACCTCTTTTGACGATACTGAAACCTGCAGATCACCTGTTCCACCCCTCCTATACCTGTACCAGAGTAGCGCGGCATATGGTACAAAGAGCAGCAGAAAATACGGATACTTAAAGGCCAGGTGTGACATTAACCTCATCCCTCTTTGAAATCTTTTCGGCGAGCCTTCCTGTTGATGAAAGGTTTTCCATGAGCAGATCTGCCGACGGCTCGAACCCGGCAAACTTCGACATGTCCCAGAAATCCAGCATCCTGATTATATCGCTGCCATACACATCATAAATCTCCACGGGCAGAAAACTTTTAAGGTTGAGCCTGATCTCGTCGGTGGTCATCTCTGCAGCATCGAACCCGAACTGCCATGAAATATACCTTCGAAAAATCATGGACATGCCGAAGGCATACTGTTTCACCTTACCCTTTGCAATAATCTCGCCCGGCCCGAGCTTTTCAAGCTCTATCATAAAACGCCCGTAAGGCGATAAACCAGGCCCGGCTGGCAGAAGCTCCTTCTGCCTCCTGTAACGCCTGTAAAAATACCAGGCAGCTGCAGCAACCGCACCGCAGATAATGAGCAGGGCCAGCACTGTGATTATAATTCCACTATAGTCCGTTGGCGGATCAAGCGGCTCCTCGATCTCTTCGAATTTGCCTTCGGCATTAGTCTCAATTATTGTTACAGAGGGTATGCGGTAACCTATGGTCACCCCGTCGCTGCCGGTTATTTTTATTTCCGGCAGGGTGTATGTGCCTGTGCGGAGGTATGTCATTAATATTTTAATGCTCAGGGTGTCATTACCCCTGCCGCTTGAAGTGCTGGTCGATTCGCGCACCTCGTACAGCGGGACCGGGTTGTCACTTTCTTTCTTGTCCATGCCGCTGCCCGATTTTTTTTCTGCTGCTGCTGATTTCTCACCGGTTTCAGATTCAGGATAGTAGAAGCCCTTTTCAGGAAGGGCAACGTTGAGGCTTTCGAGTCCCGCACCATTGACAGTGATAGTGTATGTAAGAGCGTCACCTACGCGCGCCTTGTCAGGTTTCACGCCGGAGTCAACTGACAGCACGGTGGCAGCAGGGTACAGGATGCGGGGCACAAGTAATGTCGCCGAGAGTATTATAAATAGTATGCGTTTCATTTTCGTCACTTAAAATTCATGCCATATTGTTACAGTACCGGTCTTTATTTCACCCGAACATTTCGTGATGCATAATACCTTCACATACCTTTACCACTGGCCCTGTCATGGTTACCTCGTAGTTATCAGAAACATTAAGGTTAATAGTTCCGCCCGGCATGTGTACATCAATTTTGCTGTCACAAAGGCCAAGCTTTTTTGCCACAGCGCCGCATGCACTGCTGCTGCTTCCTGATGCAAGGGTGTAGCCAGCGCCGCGTTCCCATATTTCTATCTTTATATTATTTCTATCGATTATTTTCACGAACTGCACATTGGTCCTGTTGGGGAATATCTCACAGGATTCCAGGTACGGCCCGTACTTGATGGTCTCTTCGGCAGAGATGCTCTCAGAGACAATAACGCAGTGCGGATTGCCTATGGTCGCGGCGCAGAAAATGAATTCCCGGCCGGCAACAGTCACCGGCTGGTTGACAACTTCATCACTATCGCATAACACAGGGATGTCTTTACTGTTAAAGCTGACCGTCCCCATGTCCACAGTAACCGACCTGCCGTTTTCATGCACATGCGAAAGGACCCTGCCCCCTTTTGTATCAACATGAAACGGTTTAACACCAACAAGGCCCCTGTCCCACAGGTATCTCGAAAATATTCTTAAACCGTTACCGCTCTTCTCAGCCTCGCTGCCGTCGGGGTTGAAAATCCTGAGGCCGAAGTCTGTGCCTCTGCTTTTAATGGGACCATACAGTATGCCATCAGACCCCACGCCGAAATTCCTGTTACATATAAGTTGAATATCCTTCATTGAAGGAACTTCAGGAAAATCTGCCGGGTCCAGAACTATATAATCATTACCAAGTCCATGGTACTTTGAATATTTCATATTATTAATTTCGCTATTCATTATTCCTCTTTCCGTAATTTTACTCTCTGTGCCGTAGACAATTACTGCTACCTGTATCTCACCCTCTTCTTCCTCTCCTCGAAAAACCTGAGCAGCGGCAGTTCAACAGGTTCACCTGAACTCAGGCGTATTGTTTCAAAAGCGCCGGTTCCCTGTAGCTTCTGTTCATGGGGGACTGATTCCGTCATGTATACTTTCCCTGTCTCCAGGTCCAGGCACTCAACGAGTCCGCTGAACGGAAAGCGTTTCTCAAAGGGGTCTGTAACATGAACGCATATGACGTCGTGCTTCCCGAACATGTGACTCAGCCGTGACATGTAGGGAGAACGGCGGTCCATAAAATCCGATACTACGAAGACGATGCTCCGCTTCTTCATTATCTTTGCAGTAAAGTCCGCTGCCGCAGAAATGTCAGTGCCCCTTCCCTGCAGCTTCAGGTTAACAATCTCATCAAGTACGCGCAGCACGAACTTCCGCCCCTTGCGCGGCCTCATGAACTTTTCAACACGGTCAGTGAAGAGCACCAGCGATACCCTGTCGTTGTTGAGCTGCGCAAGGTAGAGCATCATGGCCGTAAATTCAAGTATGGTGTCCCTCTTCGTGCCCCTGCTTCCGAATTCCGTAGAGCCCGAAAGGTCAACCATGAGCATGACCGACAGCTCCCTCTCCTCGCTGAACTCCTTTACGTAGAGGTGGTTCATCCTGGCCGAGACGTTCCAGTCAATGCTGCGCACGTCGTCGCCCGCCGTGTACTCCCTGACGCTTTCAAACGCGAGCCCCTGCCCCCTGAAGGCAGACCTGTAGTCCCCCGAAAAGAGCGTGTCGATCTTCCGGCCTGTCTCTATGTGAATTTTCTTCAGTACGGCAAGTTCGCGCGTGTCCAATCAGGGGACCTCCACAGAATCAAACAGCAGTTTAACGATATCGTCGGCAGACCTGCCGTCTGCCTCGGCCTCGTACGAGAGGATCAGCCTGTGGCGCAGCACGTCCGCGCCGATCTCCTTGATGTCGTCGGGCGTGACAAATCCCCTGCCCCGCATAAACGCAACGCAGCGCGAGGCCTTCATGAGCGCTATTGATGCCCTGGGGCTTGCGCCGTATTCGATGTACTTCTTCAGCTCTTTGCGCGACGGCCTGCGCGTCTCTGCCACAACAGACACGATGTATCCCAGGAGTTTTTCATTTATATAAATACTTTCTATCAGTCCGGCCCTGGCACGGATATCCGCCGGGGAGATGACCTGTTTTATGCTGTCAGAATTAATTGAACTGAAGCGCCGCAGTATCTCGCGCTCCTCTTCGGCAGTGGGATAATCCACAAGCACCTTCATGAAGAAACGGTCAAGCTGCGCTTCAGGCAGCGGGTAAGTACCCTCCTGCTCAATGGGGTTCTCTGTGGCGAGCACCATAAAGGGTTCAGGGAGCGGGAAGGTGTTGCCTCCTATGGTCACATGCTTCTCCTCCATGGCCTGGAGCAGTGCAGACTGCACCTTGGCCGGGGCGCGGTTGATCTCGTCTGCCAGCAGAAAGTTCGTGAATATCGGCCCCTTGCGCGTAAAGAAGTCAAGGTCTCTGGGATTGTATATCTGTGTGCCCGTAAGGTCCGCGGGAAGGAGGTCAGGCGTGAACTGGATCCTCATGAACTCAGCGTTTACGCACCTGGCAAATGATTTCACTGCAAGGGTCTTGGCGAGCCCCGGAAGGCCTTCAAGGAGTATATGCCCGCCGGTCATAAAGGCTATTATCATCCTCTCGACGAGCTTCTCCTGCCCTATGATTGCGGACGAGATCTCTTTTTTTATTTCGTCAATAAACAGGTTCTCCGATTTGACCTGCCGGGAAAGGCGTTCAATTTCTTCATAGTCCATGACAAAACCTCTGATTTATGGAAGGTGCCCCGGCCGGAAATACTCATCTTTTATGACCAGTCCTGCTCAGGTTATCCCCATGGGGGAGCTATCAATAAGCCTTGCCCCATCCGGGGTTGCGGGGGCTATGCTTGCAGGATTGAGTACCCGATTTAACTTTAAACAATTTTAGTTAGAATAATTTTTACTGCTATGTTACAAAAATCTTTCAGCGGTTAACAGGGAGCCATAAGAAGCTCAGGGGATCCACATGAACCCCGCGTATGCTGACAGCAAAGTGCAGGTGTGGACCTGTGGATGTGCCCGTACTTCCAACCTTGCCGATTCTCTGACCGGCCTTTACCCTGTCACCCGCATTAACTCCCCTGCTGTCCATGTGCATGTAGTATGAAAAGACCTTGTTCCCGTGGTCGATCACAATCATGTTCCCTTCATAAAACATCTTGTATGAAAGAACAACAACGCCGTCAGCCATTGCGTAAACAGGCGCGCCGAAATCCCCCTTGAGATCAACCCCTCTGTGATAGCTCACAGTATAGTTCCTGACTTTTTTCTTTTTCTTTTTTTTATATGTCAGGTATTTCCTTTTATTCCAGTATGCGCCCGTGACCTTGTGAAAATTCCTGGGGTGCGACAACGTGCTGCCAATACTGTCAGTTGATGCAGATGAAAACGCCTTTGTCCTCAGCTCTGTACAAAGGGCGATGTACTTTTTATTTTCAGGAAGGTTTGCGTAGCTCTGGTCAGAAAACTTTCCCAGGTCGATTGCTTTTTTTGAAACCGGGTATTCAACATCCTTTACATCAACTGTTAATGTGAGCTTCTGTTCAGTTCCATTGATGGTATAGGCAAAGGTTCCATCAACCTTGCCCGGTTTCTGTTCAGGGTGAATTGCCATAAAACACCTGTAACCCCACCTTGTAGCGGTGAGCGGAATATCCTCCCCCTTGAATCTGAACGAAACATTCTTTGCCCCTTTAAATCCCTTCTTATAGACAAACTCGCCGTAAACAGCATTGCCCTGGGCAAAACTCTTAGCATAGAGAGTACACTCAAATGCCTCACTTGTAAAGGGTACCATGGATGGATTACCTGATTCAAAATTCACAGGTTTGCGGAGAGTGGCCCTGGCTTTTTCAAGTTTCTTTTCAACACCGGCTATATCCCTCCCTTCAATGGGAAGGTAGACCACACCCTCTTCAGCAGCATCCCTGCTTTCAAGCGATATGCACCCTGAAAGATATATGAAAAAAAGAATTATTCCTGTTATTACCCGCTTATCCAAGTTCCTCTCCTTGACTTTCAATGCATGCAATCTGTATATTAAATTATCGGCAGAAAATACTCAAGCGTGTTAATATTACACCCTGAGAAAAATCGTAAATAAAAAAACGGCCCGGTTACGATGGAACCAATACAGATCTTCGATCCAGTGGAAGAAAGAATAATCGACAGTATAATATCCGAACTCGAAAAAAACCGTGACATGGACGATTACAGGAGGATCACAAATACCCTCTCCGCAATCAACAGGCTGGCGGAATCGATATCACTCTACCCTTCACTCCTTGACCACCAGTACCTTGGCAAACACAGCCGCAGCATTGAAACACTGGTAGACAACATCTGCGAACACAAGGGGCTTGACCTGCTCCTCAACACACCGACCAAGGCGCTACTGGGCCGCAACTTTGCCATATCCAAGATGAACTTTTTCATGTCCATATCATACCTTTGCAACGACTTCGAAAACCTCTGCGACCACAACAGCGTCATAAAACATATAGTCCACAACTACGTCTTCTCCGTCATGACCGAGGATGTCTTCATATCCATCATCTCAGACAGGTCCATCTGCAACGAAACCCGGCATGAGTCCGCCCTGCTCCTCGCAAAGATATGGGAGACAAGGATCTACAGGGGCGTCCCGGAGCTCTCCCCGATGCTCATAGACCTCTGGAGGGCAAGGCTGAATTTCACGCCTTCGTACGGCACAATGGCAGGCATATCCGAAATAACAAAATTCTGCACAGCAACAAATCCCATGATGCTCGACTTCATCAGCGACTATTCATTCAGCGACGACATGCTTGAATCGCTTAGGGAATACCTCATGGGGCTGTCATACCGGGAGATCATGAAGATACTTGAGCATATGCAGGGCAATTCTATGGAATCAATAAGCCGTCATGATATTGGAAAAATTCTGGGCAACAGGAGGTCATACCCGCTGCATGACCCCGATGACCCGCGGGAGATCTACCACTTCTTTGCAAGGAGGAATGACAACGCGCAGTTCAGGAGGAGGAGCGGCCTGGCCGGCCCCAAAAAAACAATTGAGGAATATATTGTCTGTTACCTTATAGAGAACAGGCTCATTACAAACAGCAGCATGGCCGATCGCATTGACCCTGGTACTACCTGTCGCTCTCATCATCAGGGATAAAATTTCCAGGGTCACCCTTCATAGCATCCCCGCCTGCGTCATCCTTCTGCTCAGCCGGAGCTTTATTCTCACCCTGCACTTCAGAAGGATCCTTGCTCATAAACTCCTCTTCAACACGCGAAGGGCTGTTCATGTAAAAGGTGTTCATTGAGCCCGATGATATCTTCTCCCTGATAAAAGATGTTATTATCACAAGTGCCGGCAGGACGGCAAGGCCAATGACAAGCCGCTTTGCCCATATTTGCTTTGCGTTCAGGGCCTTAACCAGGGCAATGTAGAGAATCCTGAAAGAGTAGAACACAAGGGCAAGCAGGACTATTGTCCCAAAAAGCTGGCTCTTGAGAAAAATAAATGCAATGAGGGTAATCACCGGCGAGAGCACAAACATGGATGCTGCAACCCTCAGGTTAGCCTCAAAGTTCTGGTTGCCGTTACAGATTGAACTGAGTGTAAGGAGCATTGCGCCACAGGCAAATATGCCAATGAAGGAATAGATCAGAAACTGCAGTATGTCCAGGATACCGCCGGTACTGGTAATGATACCGTTGGTTGCACCCACAACAGCAGATGGCAGAAAAACAGAAACCATCGATGCTACGGCACTGTATATCATGGCCTTAATTACAGGCTCAACAAGTCCCCCCTGGAGAGGCATGGTGCTGAAAAACTCTTCAGGCCGCACCAGCACCTTTTTCACCTCTACGAAAAACTCCCTGTAATTGAAAAATCTATCAATCATCAACTCCTCCAGAAAACACCCGGCGCCAGACACAAAAATGCCCCGCTGTACAATTTCTGCAACCAGATCCATACAACAGGCATGAAAATTGTCTTGTTACAGATCAAATAAAGAACCCTGCGCGGCATAACCGGACACTATAGCTCTATAATAAATAACACGATTGTATAATTCAAGCACTTTGATGCATAGTCTTAAATTTATTTCTCCCCCTGTCTCTTTGTGCATTTGATTCTTGACATCAACTGCCGCCGGTTCATATCATCTGACCGTCTGCCGGAATATGAAAAAAATAAAAATTATAACAGATCAAAAATCACAGATGGGCAGCGTTCTTGCCGATGCCGGTTTTTCAGTATCAGAAACCAGTAGTGCTGCATCTGTCCAGGCAAATAGTGCGGAAACCCTGGTGCGGGGGTTCGATTATACCATATGCGAATTAATCCCGGGCGAAAGCGGCCAGTGCAATTTCAGCTCAGAAGAACTCCAGGCAATATCTGCCGGTTCACGGGTTGTATGCCTGGCTGACCGGATGACCCCATGCATCGCAGACACCCTGAAAAGTGCAGGGATCAGCGACTGCCTCTGCTCCTGGACGCCCCATGCCGCAGCAGATTACATCCAGCTACTCGATAATGAAGAGCAGCCGGTTAAGGGCGTATTTGCCCTACTCGATAGCGACAATGTCTGCACATCCCTCATACACGGCATTATACGCAGATTCGGCTATTCGCTGAACGTAAGCAGTAAGATTGAAGATTTCTACAACTCCATAAGCACCTGCCAGCCCGTGATCTCTCTTCTGAATCTCGGCGCGCCCGTGGATTTCAACAGGTTCATACGCGAATCACATTCATCATCCCTGAAAAAATCACCTGTAATAGCATACAAGGACATGAGCGGGGGGATATTCATACATGAAGTGCTCAACGGGCTTTCAAAGATCACAAAACTCATACTTACCCCTGATGAACTCTACAGCCTCCTCGCTGACATGCTTATAAAAAGGGAGATAACGGCTGCAATTTCCCGTTTCAATAAAACCGCAGAATTTGAAAAATACAGGGGCTGTGGAGAGATGGCCCTTTCGCAGATGTACTACTCCATGCAGCCGGATCCATGCAGGCAGGCACCGCTGCTCACGCATGAAAAAAACGCAAGCATGTGCCGCGACCTTGACGTGATAAAAAAATATCTTCTGCTTGCTGAAGGCATAAGGTGGCTGAAGGATGAACAGGCTGCCCCGGCAGGACCTATCTGCGGAGCGGGTGCCTGAAGTTCACCTCCCCCTTCTGGAGTGAATCGACTGTCTGTATGGGAATCAGGTAATCATAAACATTCCCGTTTTCCGGGAAGCATGGCCTGGTTTTCACGTGGCATGAAAGGCAGAGTTTTTCCCTGAATTTCAGGGCCTTTATCCCCCTGACAGGATACATCCCGGCCTGAAGAGCCCTCCTGTAACCGTTCTCCCTGCTTGTATAATCAACATGCACACTGGGCTGGGAATACTCGCTTCCAGGGCCATGGCAGGCCTCGCATCCCACACCCTCTTTTGCCGTAACGCTGCTCTCACCACCGCCTGTCGTATGGCACTTCAGGCACTTCAGGTCTTCCTGGGGCTTGCTTACTCCTGCTTTTTTTGCTATGGCAAGTGCTGCTTTTGTGCCCAGTATCGTATATGCCTTGGAATGGGGGGATTTCAGCCAGATGGCAAACTGGTTGCCTATGGCATCCTCACCGTGGCACTCAGCACATGCTGCGGATCCAATGTACTGGTATCTGCTTTTTTCCTGGCCGAATGTCAGGGCATAGGCAAATGCTGTGACAAGTACAAGAAGAACTATAATTTTTCTGAGCAATATATCACCATTCAGTTATTTTCAATATATTATCGGCAAAAACAGGCTATTTTACAAATATTTCACTCCGGGGTAAATACCCCCTGTTGTTTAAATCAGCTCCCACTTTTCTATAAAGGTTTTACAAAAACCTGAATAACAAATACACGGATCTGACATTTTTTGCAAGTTATATATATCCGACTTGCCGCTTTTCTCATTTCATTCTGACAACCCGCTGTCAGGAACCCGGCCCCCCCGCAGGCGCTGCACTGCCTGTAAGAGTAGTATAAAGGATTTTTACAATTTAAACCCTGACCACTGATAATTAAACTTGATTTTGACACGATATTAATTATACATTTATCTATGGATACGGGGATGACATTATGAGTATAAAACATGAACACGAATACAAAATCGGCAAATTTTTTGTCGAAAACGGGATCATAACTCAGGCACAGCTTCAGGATGCCCTTCTGCTTCAGGCAGACAATAAAGACAGGCTGCTTGGAGAGATCCTTGTTACCATGGGTGTCATCAGCAAAGAGGAGCTCATTATGTCCATAGAGATGTACATGATGATGACCGACACTGACGATATGGGCATAGATGAATGGCTTGACCAGGATGAAGTTGACCTGATGCTTAAAAACATGGAGTCCTCTAAATCAAAAAGTTCTTGACAAACGGACGCATATAAAAAATAAATGCGCCTATGCTAGAATATGAAGATAATATATGTTTCGGCTGTGGTCAGGAAAATGAAGTAGGGCTGAAGCTTAAACTTCGTTTTGACGATGACACAAAAACAGCCTATGGTGAATTTGCCGCTCATGAACTTCTTGAAGGCGCTCCCAACATAATCCATTCAGGAATTGTTGCCACCATCCTCGATGAAACAATGATAACTGTTAACAAGTACCTTGAAATCATGGCAATTACAAG
>CAYTSF010000081.1:0-14584 GCA_964440335.1 uncultured Leptospirales bacterium | reverse complement strand
TCCCATGGCTGAAGGTTGAAAGATGAAGGTGACAGCGATGCGAGTTCTATGAGGGAATTGATCTGTTCCATGGTTAAGGTTTTTGTTTTGTCGAAGAAGTTGATGGACCTTCTGGTTTTTATGGCTTCTGTTGTTTTCATGTTTGCGCTCCTTGCCGGGATTATATGTTTAATATACTTTAATGCTGGAACGATTCCACATCCCCTAAGAAAAAATATCTTTGAAGTGTGGCATGATATGGCAAATTGTCCTGAAAAAACTGTGTCATGGCAGCGTGTTATGAATTCCTGTGAAGTTCATTCAGCGCGCTTCTGATTGCGGCCCGCCTTTTCCTCCTTGCTGCTGACAGCCCGGTTTTTCCGAAAAGGTTGAAAAGGGGCAGCAGCCCGGGGACCAGCTTTTCGGTCACCGGTGTCAGGTAGCTGATCCGTATAAGTGTTCTGTAAAAATCATCGAAGTTTTCAGCCATGAAAAAAAGCAGGTCCCCCTTTCTGTCCAGGCCCCATCGCGCAGCAACCTTCGCGGCAGCGGTTTCACCGTCCCGCATCCTGATCTCCACGTCGCAGGGCGTCTCCATCATATAGGGTGCTGTTGCCATGTTCTGCATGGAGGCCGCTGCCGCTGAAGCGAGGCCATGCCTCCAGGCCGTCTTGTCTTTAAGAGGGGAGGACTTGTCTATTTCATAAACCGATATTCCGTCTACCGTACCTGCCGCCTCCATGCATGCCACCGGGCACCCGGAAAAAAAGAGCGGAGTAAGTCCGGGGCTGTAGAGGGATGAGGCGAATAAATGCAGCTCTGAAACAGGCCTGCCGCCAGCCAGTATGTGGCTATACCTTGACGTGAGCGTATGGGCCAGAAATCCGCTGCTGCCTGACGATGCGTGCATGCCTGTAAAGATTGCTCCTTCGCAGCCGTAAGTGCGGCCAATGCCCGGCACTGGGGAGTTTCTGTAACCCGAAACGAGCCTGGCGCGGGCGTGCATCAGTTCGGGCAGGATGTTGTAGCCTGTGCGATGGAAGTCCTTGATTACCACCTCCACAGCCCCTGCGTTAAAAAGCGCGTCTGTCACGCACCTTACATCAAGGGACATGTCGATGCAGGCGTCATACCATTCAGGCGTGTTGAATGATGAAGCGGAGTAGCTCATGCAGCCTGAGCTGCCCTCTATGTCTGCTATGATGAGAATCCGTTTGTGCATAAATAATGTGCGCTGGTATCCGTCCGGAAAAATTGATCTACGGGTACAGGCAGGGCGGAGGTTTGTCAAGCCGGAATGTTTGCCCGGGGGCTTAACCGTCTCTGCCGGGGAATGTCTATGAATGAACAACCGGTTAAATTTTTTTACATCTTGACAAATATAAGGTCGGGCTTTAACTTTTTTAATTATGCCCCCTGTCCCCCGGAGTGGGCATGGCATTGTAATTGAAGGGTGTCATTTTTCTGTGGAAGTTTTTGTGTGATAAATATGAATTGCACTGCTCAGGAAATAAACCCGGTACGGGGAGTAATCTTTTTGGAGAACGCGATGATAGACCCTAAAATAATCAGGGACGACATAGAGTCAGTCAGAAAAAACCTTGTTAAGCGCAACATGACAGTGGTCGTTGACCTTGACGAGGTCAAGCGCATAGACGACGAGCGCAGGGAACTGAATGTCAAGTCAGACGATCTGCGCGAGAGGCGCAACACCCTTTCAAAGCAGATTGGCCAGTACAAGGGGCAGGGGCCCGAGGCCGAGGCGCTGAAGAAGGAGGTACAGGCCATAGCCGACGAGTTGAAGTCCTTTGCGGACAGGCAGTCCGCACTCGAGGTAAAGTTCAATGAACTGCACCTGTCTATCCCCAACATGCTCGACGCCTCTGTGCCCGAAGGCAAAGACGAGAAGGAGAATGTGGTCGTGCGTACATGGGGCGAAAAGCCGCAGTTTTCTTTCACTCCCAGGCCTCACTACGAGATCGGCACTGACATGGGCATCCTGGACTTTGAGCGGGGAGTAAAACTCGCGGGGGCCAGGTTCTACCTTTACCGGGGACTTGCTGCGCACCTTGAACGGTCCATCATAAACTTCATGCTCGACCTCCACACAAAGGAGAACGGCTACGAGGAGACCTTCGGGCCGTTCATAGTAAATGACGAGAGCATGACCGGTACGGGTCAGTACCCCAAGTTCAAGGACGAGTACTACCGCATAGACCGCGACGGCCTTTCGCTCATACCGACTGCCGAGGTAACGCTTACCAACATATACAGGGACGAGATCATAGAAGAGGAGAACCTCCCCATACACATAACAATGCAGTCATCGTGCTTCAGGCGCGAGGCCGGGGCGGCAGGCCGGGACACCCGAGGCCTTGTGCGGGTGCACCAGTTCCAGAAGGTGGAGCTGGTGAAGTTCGTCGAGCCGTCCACTTCATTTGACGAACTCGAGAAGCTCACCGCGAACGCCGAGGAGGTGCTGAAGAGACTTGGCCTGCATTACCGTGTTGTGCTGCTCTGCGGAGGGGACACATCGGCCTCATCTGCAAAGACATATGACATCGAGGTGTGGATGCCGGGACTGGACAGGTACATGGAGATTTCCTCCTGCTCGAACTTCCTGGAATACCAGGCGCGCAGGGCATTGATCCGCTACAGGAAAAAAGGGGAGAAGCCGGCCTACCTTCATACGCTCAACGGCTCAGGGCTTGCAGCGGGCCGCACCATGGCCGCGATCATGGAGAACTACCAGACCGCAGACGGTAAGTTCGATATCCCCGAAGCGCTGAAAAAATATTTCGGCTGAACTTTATGAAAGAGGTCAGCCTAAACGGTTCGGGATGGAGGGGGCTGCGCATGGCCCTCTCCCTTGCATTGCTTAAAGGGGAACAGGTGGTTGTCCGCGATGCGGAGAATATGCTCAACGCTGACCCGTCGCTCCCGCCGCTTTACGATGACATTAAAAGGTTCATCTTCGAAACCGGCTGCGGCATGATTACTGAATCCGGAGAGGATATAGGCTTCTACCCCGAACTCCTCGCCCCTGGAAGATACAACATAGAGACAGGAAACTATTCGTCCATCTCCGAGCTTGAACTTTTTCTTCTGCCGTCACTTTTTAACCGCGAGACCAGGTCTGTCATCAGCTACCGCGGCGTCACTCACTCCCACATATCGTACCCCACGGTTTTTCTCAAGGAGACGATCTTCGGCATCCTGGAACAGTGCGGGTTTTACGCCAGCATGAACATGAAGCGCTTCGGCTACTACGGTTCGGGCGGGGGCGCGGCCGAGTCGCGCATCTACCCGGAAGAGAAACGCGCGTGCGGCGACATGCTTGCGGGACGCCCGGTGACACTGGAGGGTGTGCGCATATTTGTTGCAAAGATGGACATGGCACTTGCCGATCGCGAGAAGGAGTTTGTGCTGAAGAACATACCGGTGCCTGAGGGCAAAGTCCAGGTCATGGAGGTCAGGGACGCTGACGGTTACGGCAACTCGGTCCAGGCATACATGAAATACGGGAACCTGAACGTCATACTGTCGCGCGACATGGAGATATACAACAGTGCGGGCGACCTTGTCTTTGACGAGGCAAGGTACTATGCAGGCCTCTCTTCTCTGAAGGATGAAATATCGGGCTTCATAAACTCCGGCAGGCTGCCCCTTTACATTGCAGCCGAGGTGCTGCCGTACATGATGATGAGCGGGTCGCCTGTCCCGCAGGAGTTCCGGGAGGTGTGGAGTTTCGGGATTTGCAGCCGGTTCATGGGCTGAATACCCGTACGGCATGTTGCCCGCGCTTTCATGGCGCCCCTGCTGTTCAGGCATCCCGCTGTTTATTACGCATAACGCCGGTGTGGATTAAAATTTTCTTGACATGGTGGGTTTTTCCCTGTATCCATCATGGATAACACCTGCTGTAAAATTATGATTCATCCGGACGAACTTCAGCAAGGCACGGAACATTGCCTGGCAACCGGGAAAATTTATTTAACGGGTTATCATCTACTTTTCATGGAGATCAACATGAACTTTAAACTCAGCAAAACTTTTTATGCTGCCTTTGCAGTTATTTTCATCTTTGCCTGCGGAAAGCAGGAAGCGCCTGTAGAGAAGATTGTATTCAACTTCAAGGTGCAGACAGTCATCGGCGACGTAAAAATAAAGTCAGCCACTGGAGAAA
Source organism: uncultured Leptospirales bacterium (assembly GCA_964440335.1). Classification (GTDB taxonomy): domain Bacteria; phylum Spirochaetota; class UBA4802; order UBA4802; family UBA5550; genus JAAYBQ01. The sequence continues at coordinate 10,419 of CAYTSF010000081.1, read as the reverse complement.
AACCTGCAGCAACAGGGGACATGATTCTGCAGGGCGATTTTGTTACAACCGGTAAAAAATCCATCGTTGACATAACATACGGTACATCAGGGATAATAAGGATCAATGAAAACAGCAGCGTATCGATAGCCTCCATAGCAGAAGGGGCAAACGGCGATACCATGATGGCCCTGGACAAGGGGAAACTGTACCTGACGCTGGGCAAGCTCCAGAACACGGGGTTCAAGGTTAAAACGCCAACTGTTGTGGCATCTGTACGCGGCACAAGCTTTACTGTATCAGCAGACGTGAAGGGCGCGAAGCTGGCGGTCATGAGGGGGTCTGTGGAGGTGAAGCCTGTCAAGGAGGGGCAGATTGTTGAAAACAGAAGCGTCATGGTCGAGACTGGCAACAGGACTGATTATGTGGACGAAAAGTCCGTTGATAAGATAGTCCAGGGCAAGGCTGAGATTCCGGTCAAGGTAATGTCAGAGAAAGAGATCGTGGAGATACAGACTGAGGCCAGGGACATGAAGGTCGATACGATCAGGGATCTGGACAACGATATAAAGAATGAGGTGAAGCAGGATGTTATTGATGTTGACCCTGCAAAGCTGAAGAGCCAGGCATCAGATGCTTCAAGCGGTCAGACGACAAAATCCCCGGTGAAGCAGTCCCAGGATTCCGATCTGAGGAAGAAGCAGGAGGAGGAGCGCCTTGCTGAAGAGCAGAGGCTCGCCGAGGAGCAGAGGCTTGCTGAAGAGAGGAAAAAGCAGGAGGAGGAACAGAAGCGCCAGGAGGAGGAGAGTGCCAAAAAGAAAAAAGAGAAGGGGACAAGCATTCCTACTCTTTAATCCATGTCTGGTATGGCTCCCCGCAGAGTGCTGCGGGGATATTTCTTTCGCGCAGAGTTTTTTCTTTACAAAAAAATGGCAGAGTAATAGATTGCTCAACAATAAATTTTTATGGAGAATTAACATGACATCTGTATCATCATGTATTACATACGCCGATATATTGAGGCCCTCGGGCAGGGCTGCATCACTTGCATACGATGCAATGCTCGTCATAGCCGGCAGCATGCTCATAGCGCTTTCGGCAAAATTTGCCTTTCCCCTGCCATTCAGCCCTGTGCCGGTGACCGGCCAGACATTCGCTGTGCTTTTAATCGGGGCACTCTACGGGTCAAAACGCGGAATGCTTACTGTGCTTGCTTATATGGCAGAGGGTATCAGCGGCATGCCTGTATTTACAGGCGCGGGCGCCGGTTTAGCCTACCTTGCAGGCCCCACTGGGGGCTATGTTGCAGGATTCGCTGCTGCAGCCGGCATTACCGGCCTTCTTGCAGAGAAGGGCTGGGACCGCAGTGTTGTTAAAACTGCCCTTGCAATGGCTGCGGGAAGTGCGGCAATCTACCTCTTCGGCGTCATGTGGCTGTCGCAGTTCGTTGGCGGTAAGGCCATAAGCATGGGACTGGTGCCATTCATTCCGGGCGACATACTGAAGATCATGGCCGCTGCCGCAATCCTTCCTTCCGGATGGAAACTGCTGCGCAGGTAGTATAAAAACTTTCCGCCACGGGCAGTGTGAACGTGGCGGAAAAGCCATTACTCCTCCATCTTCCTCAGTTCTTCATCGTAGAATTTTTTCTTTTCATCAAGTTCGTTGTTCAGCTTTTCGTATTCATCAAAGAGCGAGTCAATATCCTTCTGCAGGGAGTGTACCTCGCGCGACAGGTTCTCTATATCCTTCCCCTTGCCCGAACCTGCGGCTTCAGCGATACCTGCATTCTTCATTTCAAGTTCCGACTCTTTTGATGAGATGAGCTCCTCTGTCCTGTGGATCTTCTCTTCAAGTGGCTTGATCTCCTTTGACCTTTTCGTAATGATATCAGTTCTCAGTTTGCGGATGTCCTTTTTGTTGACCGGCATCTCCCTCTTTGTTTCATCGCCGGATTTTGCTGCGCGCCTTGCCTCCTCTTCGTCCTCCCATCCTATCTTTTCGAGGAATGACTGGTATGTTCCATCGAAGTGGCTTACGCCGCTGTTCTGGAAAACGATAAACCTGTTTGCAAGGGAGTGCAGGAACATCTCGTTGTGCGTTACCATGATCACCGCGCCGGGGAAGCAGTCAATGGCTGCCATGAGCGCGTCGCATGATTCCATGTCAAGGTGGTTCGTGGGCTCATCGAGGAAGAGCAGGTTCGACGGCGCCGCGAGGATCTTGCCCAGGAGCACGCGGTTTTTTTCTCCACCCGAGAGCACGCTGATTTTTTTAAGCCCGTCGTCCCCCTCGAACATCATGGCGCCTGCGATGTTGCGCGCAGCCTGCCTGTCGCATCCGGCGTACATGATCTCATCCTCGATCGTCAGGTTGTCGTTCAGGCGGATTGTATTTGTCTGGGCAAAGAAGCCGGTGCTGGTGTTGGCGTGCGCGTTTATTGTGCCGGAGTCGGGCTTCATGTCGCCCGAAAGCAGCCGCAGCAGCGTGGTCTTGCCCTTGCCGTTTTTACCTATGACGCATATCCTGTCGTCGCTGCGCACGTTGAGGCTGAAGTTGTTAATGATGTTGTATTTTTCATCGTAGCTGAATGTGATGGAATCCGCGGTCATGAGCGTCTTGGCGTTGAATGGTTTGTAGTTGAACGAAAAGTCCAGGGTCTTTATTCTCTCCAGCTTGTCCAGGTTCTGCTGTTTCTCAAGCTGCTTGACCCTTGACTGCACCATGCCCGCAAGCCTTGCCTTTGCGCGGAACCGGGTAATGAACTGTTCAACCTCTTTGCGCTTCTTTTCGTCATTTATGCGGGTGTTCTCGTATACTTCCTCTTCTTTAAGTATCTGTTCGTACAGCTTGTCGGTTGAGCCTTCAATCTTACGGACTTTCTGTCTGTGTATGCCCAGGGTGTGGGTGGTCACGCTGTCCATGAATGACCTGTCGTGCGTCACGAGTATTATTTCACCCTTCCACTGGCGCAGGTATGCCGAGAGCCACCTGATCGATACAACGTCAAGGTAGTTTGTCGGCTCATCGAGGAGCAGCATGTGTGGCTCGGAAACCAGTACCTTCGCCAGGTTCAGGCGAACCTGGAATCCGCCCGAAAACTCCGAGGGGCTCCGCTGCATGTCATCCATGGTAAATCCCAGGCCGGAGAGTATCTTCTCTACCTTCCACCTGTCGTCCCGGTGCTCTTCTGGCAGGCCAAGGCATCCCTCTGCAACAATGGTCTTTTCGGTGAACTTTATGTGCTGCGAAACATGCCCAACGGTATAGCCTCTCGGTATAACGATCTCGCCTGAATCCTGGTGCTCTTCACCGGTAATCATCCTGAGCAGGGTGGTCTTGCCGTGACCGTTACGGCCCACGAGGCCTATCCTTTCACCGGCATTGACATTAAAACTCACATCGCTGAAGATTTCCTGCGCACCGAAAGACTTGTTAAGGTTAATTACTTTTATCATGCTGCTTATCCATGTGACTTTTTATTGTGCTAAGGATCATCAGGGCGGGAAATTTTTCCAGTATTTTATGGGGGAGCTACCCGTTTATGTTGAGGGGCAGGGTGCCTATTTCATTATTACCGTAAATGCGGTAACGATGGTCTTTGCCAGGATATCCGGGGTGCCATCCTTTATTGCCGCAGGCCTCCGGTTATTATATATTATATCACAAGCTGCTGTATAACTATTGGTGGAAGGTGATAAATGAACTGGCATGCAATTGATATTGTGACAGCATTACTGAATCTTAAGTCTTCGTCATCATCCGGGCTTTCATCAGATGATGCGGCCCGCAGGCTCGCTGACACCGGGCCCAATGAACTGAAAGAGACAGGGGGCAGGACAGCTGCCGGTATTTTTATTGAACAGGTCACTGCGACCATGGTCCTTATACTTATAGGCGCCGCTGTCGTTTCAGGGTTGCTGGGCGACACGAAAAATACAATAGCGATTCTTTCAATTGTGGTCCTTTTTGTAATCCTCGGTTTTATCCAGGAGTACAGGGCTGAAAAGGCAATCGCCGCGCTCAAAAAAATGTCCGTGCCCAACGTGAGGGTTACCAGGGATGGAGTGCCGGTGGAGATTTCCGCCCGTGAACTTGTACCGGGTGATATTGTTCACATCGAAACAGGGAATATCATACCTGCCGATATGAGGCTCATCGAAGCGGTCAACCTCCGCATACAGGAGGCGGCACTTACCGGTGAGTCAGAGGCTGTCGGTAAGATCATCGCTCCCTTGCCGGGTGATGACCTGCCGCCAGGCGACAGGAGGAATATGGCATTCATGGGTACTACTGTAACACAGGGCCGCGGCATGGCTCTTGTCGTGTTAACAGGCATGAATACCGAACTTGGAAAAATTGCCGGGCTTCTGCAGGAGGTCAAACAGGAACAGACCCCTCTCCAGAAACGTCTCAATTCCCTGGGCAGGGCCCTTGCTCTCATAGGGATAGCCATAGCCGGTCTTATCTTTGTACTGGGTATTTGGAGGGGGGATGAGGTACGGCACATGCTTCTCACCGCTGTCAGCGTCGCGGTGGCAATAGTGCCCGAGGGGCTGCCAGCTGTCGTGACCATCACCCTTGCCCTGGGAGCGCAGAGGATGCTCAGGCGCAATGCCCTCATCAGGAAGCTCCCGGCTGTTGAGACGCTGGGATCTGTTACAGTTATATGTTCGGACAAAACAGGCACTCTCACAGAAAACCGCATGACAGTTGTTGTGCTGGATGTGGCCGGGCATACACTGGACCTCTCAGGCGAGGCGGAGGGTGCATGCCACCTTCCGGGATTTCCGGAATGCGCTGAGCCCTTTCAGTCCTCCATGACCCTGGCGGCTGTGGGGGGTGCCCTGTGCAACGATGCCCGCCTGGTTGAAAGGGGTGAGGGCCGGTACCATGTCCTGGGTGACCCGACAGAAGCTGCACTCGTATCAGCGGCCGCAAAGCTGAGGTACATGAAACCTGAACTCGATGAAGCCATGCCGAGGATTCTTGAAATACCTTTTGATTCCGAAAGAAAGCGCATGTCCACTATTCATACTACAGGTGAAGGCTCGGCCAGGTTTCTGCCGGGAATTGATACCTCAACTGCGCGTTGTATCATGTTTACCAAGGGGGGAGTCGACGGGCTTCTTGATAAAGTTTCAGGTGTATGGGACAACGGGGAGACGAGGGAGCTTGATGATGACTGGAGAGGAAGGATCATTAAAACCAGCGAGGCCCTTGCCTCAAAGGGGATGCGTGTTCTGGGGGTGGCTTTCCGTTTGATCGATTATGCCCCGGATTCAGCGGGTGTTGAACTTGAGGATGGCCTGATAATCGTCGGTCTTTTCGGGATGATCGATCCACCCCGCGCGGAAGTGAAGGATGCTGTGGCTGTCTGTAAAAAGGCCGGGATCAGGCCGGTCATGATAACCGGGGATCACCCGCTCACTGCAATTGAGATAGCGCGTCAGCTGGGCATAAGCGAAAACGGGCAGGTGCTTACGGGCATGGAAATCGAACGGCTTTCAGCCGAAGCGCTCATGATCTCCGTTGAGGATATAAGCGTTTTTGCAAGGGTGGCACCGGAGCATAAGCTCAGGATTGTTCAGGCCCTGCAGGACAATGGGCACATCGTGTCCATGACAGGCGATGGTGTTAACGATGCACCGGCACTCCGTAAGGCGGATATAGGAGTGGCAATGGGGATCACTGGCACCGATGTGTCCAGGGAGGCATCTGACCTTGTACTGCTCGATGACAACTTCGCGACAATAGTCGCAGCAGTCAATGAGGGCCGCACAATATATGATAATATCAGAAAATTCGTAAGGTTCAGTGTGGCAGGCAATCTGGGCAAGGTGCTGGTTATGATTCTCGCGCCTTTCCTCGGTAAGCCCCTGCCGTTGCTGCCGCTGCAGCTGCTCTGGCTCAACCTTCTGACAGACGGGCTCCTGGGCCTGGGCATGGGTGTTGAGAAACCCGAACCCGATACCATGAACCGCAAACCATATTCCCCCGATGACGGCGTGTTTTCAAGGAGGGCCGGATTGCTCACTCTTGTAACCGGGACCCTGATCGGGGCACTGGCCCTTGCAATAGGTTCATGGTATTATTTTACCGGCAGGGAGCAATGGCGCACGATGATCTTCACTTCACTTGCGTTTATGCAGGTATTCCAGGCCCTGGCATCACGATCTGACAATCAGTCCTTTTTCAGGACCGGCATAATAAGTAATCCTGTCCTTTTGTCAATGGTCATCAGTGTTGCAGCTCTTCAGGTTGCGGTAATATATACGCCTGTTATGGCCGGATTCTTTGAAGTTGTGGCGCTGGGGATTTTTGATTTCTCTGTTGCGATTCTTTCAGGTTTAATAGTTTTTTGTACCATCGAAGTTGCCAAGTTGACCGGGCGTCATTCTGGCTGAAAATCCGGGACGTAAGGAGTGTGACTTTGCCAGTAAAACTGAATGCGGGATCAGTATAAAAGATTTAAAATTGTACCCACGGAGTTACCCGGACAGGCCGGTACGTGCATGTTCATCCGGAGGGTGGAAATTTATATACTTCCGCCGCATCCGGCGGGAGTAATAGAGGTTTTTTGCTTAAAAAAGTTAAGGAATAAATACTGAATGGATTTTATGAAATCTAATAGTTATTGTATAATTGTGGACTGTTAGCTTCAAGATTTTAATACTGAAGGTTTATATGAATCTCCGTTTAATTTATTTTATTTTGTTTATATGCCTGTCTGCTGCGGCGTTTGCCACATCCTATTCCGGGCCTGTTAAACAGACTGTCAGTTCATCTGACGGGAAGTACTGTGCCGTGATAGATCCTGCCGAGACAGTGCAGAAGGTTTATAAATCGGATTCAATGAAAAAAGTACTATGGTCTTTCAGCTTCACGCCTGAACTGGATTCATGGTTTGTTTCGAATAACGGTCAGTATGTTGTCTGCGTCAGGTGGAGGTTTGTGCGGGTCGAGGACCTGGACAAACCTGCAATAGTTGTTTTCAGGAAAGACGGCAGCAGGAGTGACTATTCATACAACAGCCTCGGCGGCGCAAGAAAGACCGGACTCTTTGAGACTGCTCCCAGGGGGAATTTCTGGAGGGTATGGTATGAATCCATCAACATCGAAAATAACCGCGTTGAGATATTCACACATGATGAAAAGAGAATTGTTGTTTCAGGAGAAGACGGTTCCCTGAACATTTACAGGGACTGATTCTTTATGCAGAGAAAAGTCCGCAGGAAAAATACAGGTTTCATCCGCTGTTGCCGTCAGTCGGGCAGCAGGATTCCTGTAGCATGACTTAATATTTACTTTCAGGAATCCTGCTCATTTTCAGTTACCCGGTTTCATGACTTTTGTCAAGAGCCGGTTTGTTATTGAGTCAACTTTACTTTAAAGACTATCCTGCATACCGGCAACTGCAATTCATCGAAGCCTGTCAATACCAGTTTCCCGTGTTTCTTCAGGATTATATTGAGCCCTGCAAGCGGCAGCTCTTTCGTGAATACCGCAGCAGGTTTCATCTTTATATCCATTAAACTCTGTAAAATATCCTCCCTTGATGTCCAGTTCCCCATACTCTGCGAAGTCCTTTTTATCCAGGAGATCATGCAGGGTATGAGCTCCATGACATCCAGTACCGAAGTTTTCCGGGGATAGAATACGCCGAGTACATTTACACTGTAATTTCCCGCTGCGGGATCAGATGAATAAATGCGTATTGAATTGATCCCTGGAAATTTAACCATAGCCTGCAAATCAGCCTCAGTAATCTCTGATACATCGACTTCGCACTGTTGTATGCATCGTACTTCGGGCCTTCCCCACAGGCGGGTGAATTTTTTTTCTGAAAAACAGCCCAGGTCTTTAAAAAAGCCGATTAGTGCCTGTGAACCATCCAGAGTGGCGTGAGATGCCCCGGGGTAAGAACTGAAAGCGCCATCCTCCCTGACAAAAAACTTTTCAAACTTTGTCGTTATGAAAAACACCGCCAGCTCTTTTGCCTTTGCCCGTGTTTCATCAGAGAGCCCGGCCCAGAGCTTGATTAGAGTCTTGATTGTCTTTGCGGTCCTGAGGTTCCATTCATGCCAATCATCAAGTTCATCATCACCCGGGACCTGAACGAATGCTTCTTCAAGAAAAGACCTGGCAAGCTGGTCTTTGTACCTCAGGGGAAAATCCTTATAAAAATCATTGCCCTCTTCATCAATGAATGCTTTCAAAATGGACGCAGTATTCATCGTGTCCTTTTTCCTCAGTTTCCCCTCCTTTGTCATTGGCCCCCACAGCCCTGTTTCGGGATCCTGGTGTTCATAAAACCATACAAGCAGCGATCTCTTCCATTCCGGGGAGAATGAATACAGATGGTATTTCTCAACAGTAGAATCCTCATGAAACATGCTGAGAAGACATCTTGTGAAATGAAACGAACTCTGTGGGAACAGCGACCCGATCCATCCGACTGTGGCCACATCATCCAGATATTTTTTTAAACTATCTTCCGTGTTTATCCGGTCCAGATACTTCAACGGATATTTAAGTATGAGCGGCCGCCCTGTTTCCTGTGACAGGTTTTCAAGATGGTGCAGCACATTCCCTGTGGGGCCGGTGTATGTGCAGAAGGGATAAGAATCGTCCATGAACGCGCCTGTCCTGGGGTTCTGAAGGTTCAGGTAAAAATCCATTTCTTCATTTTTATCTTTAAATTCCGGGACTTTGATAAATCCCTCCCTTGATTTTAACTGGTTGTTCAACCTGAATAGTTGTGAAAGAGCTGTCAGGTATCTGCCCCGGTCAAGATTGTAAACAATCCCAAGCATCTTGAATTCAAATTCAGCGGTGTAATAACCATCCTCCTGGAGCTGTTTATTCATCCTGAACATTCCGGGAACAGAAGGTATGTAGTGAATAAAACCGATAACTGCAGCCATTATCAGTAGAGCAACGATTACAATAATACGAATTTTCTTTTTCATTGTTAATGTTTCACCCCTTGAATATAATTTTTTTTCATGAGCTAAAATGCCTCTTTTATCTTTAAGTATTTGGTGGATTCACCCTGGTCGTTAAAGGCTATGTCAAAGCGCAGGTTGATGTTCTTTTTTTTATTGAGGGCTATGCGCAGTCCTGCTCCACCTGCAATGCATATATCTTTTCCGAAATCCCGTATATTATCCTCCACCTCTCCGGCACCTATAAATGTTACGGCGCTTAACCTCCAGAAAAGGGGGAAGCGGAACTCCACCTGGCCTGCAAAAAAATATTTTCCTGTGGCGTCGCTTCCCCCGCGTAAAATGTCCTTGTTTTTCACTGAGAGGATTTCAAAAAACGGCGCGTCGCCAAGGCAGGCCTGGCCTTTCACCTGGAAGGCAAATACGCACTGGTCAAAAACCGGGAAGTAATGCCGGTAATCAGCATCGATCTCGTTAAACTCTTTGTCGCTGAAGAACAACGGTGAATAATAGACATCGCACAGGGAGATTATGAATCCCTCCCTCCTGTATATCTGCCCGTCGGGGATGGCCTTGTAAATCATCTGCCCGCCCAAACCTGAAGACTGCAGTATGCCGGTTCCGGTAATTCTATCGCGCGCGAATTCTGAATCATCGCTGGTAAAATTAGTATCACTATATAGAAAACTGTACAGTGGCCCGATATACAGCCTGTCCATGATTTTAAAGTTGGCAGCAATTTCAAAAGGAACAAATACCCCGTCATAATCCTCCTCCTTGTAATCATCAGGGTAATTCTTGTATCCGGTTTTACCGTCGATGCTGCAGATGTTATTTTGAAAATATTTGCTGAAGTCTGCCATGAAGTCATACTGCCCGGCCTGGTTGGCGGTTGTATGCAGTTCAATTTCATCAAGGTCATGGTTGCCCTCTTCAGGCTCAAAGTATATGACAGCGCCGGCGCCCAGTGTGAAGCCGTATTCATCCTGGTAGCCTACTATGGGGTGGGCGCCGATTCCCCATGTCTCTTCTTCCTTTTTTTCGTCTGCCGTCTGGTTCTCTGTCTGGTTTTCCTGAGCGTATGCCTCATGAGAAAACATGCCGATAACAAGTAACAGTTGCAGAATAAGTTTTTTCATTTTATCTCCCATGTTTTTAATTTACATACTCCTTCATAAAGATTGGCGCGTTGTTTTATATTAAGGCATCAACCTTCAGCCTGATAACAGGCCAGGTGTATTTTAATAAATAAATTCAGCAGGTTCTTTTGGGGGGGCAGAAAAAATATAAGCGGCAAATCCGGGTGATGTCAATAGTGGAAAACTTCTATTTTTGCAAAAAAAATAAAAAAGTTAAATATAGAGGAAAACCTCTACCTGCATGACTGAATCAGATTTATGAGCTGTACCCGGTTGTTGATATTAAGCTTCTGATAAATATTATAAATATGCTTTTCTACTGTGCTGACTGATATGGACATCTTTTCACTGAT
>CAYTSF010000080.1:0-14607 GCA_964440335.1 uncultured Leptospirales bacterium | reverse complement strand
AAAAAAGCCGTCCCGCAAGGGCCGGCTTTTTTCATATATGCTCTGTGACCTGATCCCGGATAATTACAGCATCAAAAGATTATTCCAGCATAAAATCTACTGAACCTCTCCCTGTAATAAATCAGTTCTTTGAGCATATATCAAATCGTATCATACACTATGCAATAGTGTCCATGCTACATATTATTCTTAATCGCGTCAATGTCGCGCTCAACCTTCACTAGCCTGGCTGTGAGCCTCTCGAGCGACTGCTCGATCCTCTCCTTCTCGGTTTCAAGGAACCTGAGGCGCGTATCAAACTCTTTCTCAGGCTTAAGGCCTGCCTTTATCATGTCAAGGCTCATGTCTCCAAAGAACGCCTGCTCTACCCCCCTGCGCATATCCTCATCGCCGATGCGCGCGACCATCTTCATGTTTTCGTATCCCATTTCGGGGTTGATGTCAAGGGCGTGGGTCTTCATCATGATCTTCGCCTCGTTCCTGTGTACGCCAAGTATGCGATCAACGTAGTCCTCGAAGCTCGCGTTATATCTGGCACAGAGCTCTCGCGCCTCCATGAGCAGCGCGCCGAATTCCTTCATGAGATGACCGTTGCGTGCCAGGTAATCGTTCTTTATCTTCGAGGTGAGGTCGCGGAACTCTTTCTCGGTTTCAAAGATATTGTTGTACACACCCAGTTCCTCAGCCTTAAAGAGCAGGGTATGGAAGATGTTCCAGAACTGTATTGTGTGGGCCCGCGTCGAGACCGGCGCCGTTGCCTTCATGAACTGCACGTGGTGGGCATATTCATGCAGCGCCGTGTACATGAGCTGGTTGTCTTCATTAAAATTTTTATTATGAAGGATGATCTCCTTTTTGTCAGGATAATACAGACCATTGACCTTGCTGCTTGCTTTTCCCGAAAACGTTACAGTAAAATCCTCAACATCGGCCTCTACCTGCAGAAGCTTATCCTTTACCTGTTCCTGGTTCATTTTATAATCCGTTCAAGTATTTTATCATTTCCGGTGGTGAAAGGACAAGGTCCACCGCCCCTTTAACTATGGCTTCCCTGTTCATGCCGAATACAACCGACGATTCCTCGTCCTGGGCTATGGTGACAAAGCCCCTGTTGTGCAGCCTGCCCATGGCCCTGACTCCGTCTGCGCACATACCTGTCATCATAATGGCAATTACCCTTGACGGATTATGCGTCTCCGCAGAACTGAAGAGTACTTCAATAGAAGGACGGAACCTGTTGACCGGTTCATCGTCGGATATGAGGATACGGAAGGGTTCATCCTTTGCCAGCATCATGTGCCTGTTGCCAGGCGCTATGTACGCGGTGCCGGGATAAATCATTGCGCCGCTGTGCCCCTCCTGCACATTAAATGCCGCGATCCGGGTATTCAGGTGCCGGGCCCACATGGCAGTGTATCCTTCGGGCATGTGCTGGGCGACAAGTACTCCGTACTTCAGAGGATCAAGGCCCTTCAGGAGGTTTTCAACCACGGGCAGACCGCCGGTTGATGAGCCTACCATAAGTATCCTGAATTCGCCTGCAGTAACTTCCCCCATACAAAGCCCTTCACTCCTTTCTAGTTCACCACACCGAATGCCGCGCCAAGATTAATAAGCGAGTAGGGAATGGCCGTTGCAAGAACAGTGGATTCCTTTTCACCTTTTATCAGCTCAAAATTGACTATCATGAAATCGTACTGCCAGAAACCTGACCTTTTCCTGGAGGAAAGGCTGTCTACGATATTGTACATCTTGCCCCTGTTGCCCTCATTGAACATTTCGCCGTTCAGCAGGAACCTGTCCAGGGCCTCCTTCCTGTTTTTCCCTGCTTCAAAGAAAGAAAAATTCCATGCTATTGCAGCGAAGTAGATCATGGTCTTCAGCTGGAACAGATTATCTTTTTCGATACTCGAAACCAGCGGTGACGCAAAATCAAGGAGTATGTTTGAAATCCTTCTCCCCTGAAATTCTGAAAGCAGTGCATCCTCCGGAAACACATCAACAGGCAGAAGTTCCATTTTGAACCTGTCAACCTCCCTGCGCCGTTTCCTGAAATTACTGTTACTCATATGATTAACCTGTTACATTAAAATATAAAACCATTAGGATAAAATAAACCTTTTTGTAAAGCAATTCATTGCCATGCTGCCTGCAAAACGTATCCCTGAATAAATACCCGCCTTAAGAGTTTTAATCCTGCTGCCATCAGAACTCATTCCATGACGAAAAAAGAAGCCCTTGACCTGTCTCGGTCTGAAAAATGTATTGAATCATTTCCACGGATAATTATTCTATGCGTAAAATACCGAAAAGGATAACATCATGCTTAAAAGAACTCCCATCCTTGCGCTTGTCATTGCCGGAATCATGTCGCTGCTCATTATTGAGATATTCGGAGTTGATGAAAGGCCCTTTACCACGGGCCAGACGGTTCTTCTCTACTTTATTTCCTTCTTTCCTTCAATGGGCATAGCAATGCTCTTTGATCCGTACCCGGCGCTGGTGAAGCAGCGTTATTTAAAAATAAATTTTTACATCGAAGAAGAGAATCCTGCTGACCAGGTAGCTAAAGTAATTAATGAAGAACGCGGAAACAAAAATTAAAACTGTACTCTTTGACATCGATGGTACAATCCTCAACTGCAACAATGCGGGCCGGGCTTCTCTTGTACAGGCTACGAAGGAGATATTCGGAACAATCGGCAGGATGGAGAAGATCGATTTCCAGGGAAAGACCGATCCTGTCATACTGAAGGAATCCCTTGAAATCATGGGATTTTCACACGCTGATGTTGAGGAAAAATCCGACGCGCTGAAGGAGCGCTACTTTATTCACCTGGCAGGAAACATCCACAGGTACGAGGTCATTCTTTTCCCCGGGATTGTTGATATACTTGAACAGCTTTCATCCAGAGAGGACATTATACTTGGGCTGCTTACCGGGAACTTTTACGAAAGCGCGCGCATCAAGCTCGACAGCCATAACCTTAACAGGTTCTTCGGTTTCGGCGCTTTCGGCGATGACGCTCCGGTAAGGGACCTGCTCCCTGCAGTTGCAAAAAAAAGGATTTCGGAACTTTACGGAATTGAGATAGACTTTAAAAATACATATATCATCGGGGACACTGTTTATGACATCAGGTGCGCCAGGCATGCAGGGGCAGTTTCAGTTGCTGTCGGGACAGGCTGGGCCGATGAACAGGTACTGATTAATGAAAAGCCTGACCACTATTTCAGGGACCTGGCTGACACGGAAAAATTCATGAAACTACTGGAGGAATAAATGCAACTGGGACACGTTGCCGTAGCATTAACAATAGCATCATTCGCGCCCGAACTCACTGGCGGGCAGGTGGACGCGCTTTCTATTGAAAGCATACTTGTGGCGCTCATAGCGCACGAGTTCCCGAACTTTGACGGGCTCATAATCATGGCCAGACTGGCACCAAAAAAATTTCACTGTACGTGGTCGCACTCGCTCATTGTGGGGTTCCTGGCCGGCCTCATAACCTGGTTCATAAATCCGTCATGGGGGTACATCTTCTGGGTCAGCATTCTCCTGCACTACCTGGCAGACATGCCGAGCAGCGTGGGGCTCCCGATTTTCATGCCGCTTACCAATAAGCGTTATACGTTTAATCTCTGGGCCGACACGGGATATTTCGGGTGGGTCAGTTTTAAGGGAACATACGAACAGGCCTGGACATGGATACTCGAAGGCGGCGCTTACCTGGTACTGCTTGTACGCCTATACCAGCTCAGGTTCTGGCCATTCAGTTAAAAATAGCCTAAAAACCAGGCGTTGTGTTTACTCAATAATCCCTGATGTGTCATATAGAAGAGACAATGGAGTCATATTTATGAAGCTCAAAAAAAGTTATGATTATATAATTATAGGTTCAGGATTCGGAGGGGCTATGGCCGCCCATTCCCTTGTTTCCCGTGGAAAGAGTGTGCTCATGGTTGAGAAGGGCCGCTGGCCGGTCAGGGACGATTCATGCTGGGACGAAGTAAAGCTCCACCTTGTGAACCCCATGTACAGGAGCACGACGCCCTTCTATGTTGACCAGAAGAAAGGGAAAATCGACGAGATGTGGCCTGACGATACTGTCGGCGGAATGTCAACTCTTTATGGGGCCGTATCTTTCAGGATGCGGGAGCAGGACTTTAGCGGCGCACCCATGCAGCGCGGCAGCAGCAGGGACTCATCGTGCGCCTGGCCATATCCCTACCAAAAACTTGAACCATATTACGCGAAGGCCGAAAAACTTCTTGGCATAGCGGGTATACGCGGCAAAGACATCACCGAGCCTCCCTCAAAAGGAAACTACCTTCATGAGCCCAGCACGCTGCTATCGCGGCCTTCGCATAAAATCTGGAGCGCGGCCGAAACGCTGAAACTTCACCCATTCTTCCTGCCAATGGCAATAAACTACAGCGGCAAATACGGAAAAAACAAATGCATACTATGCTCCACATGCGACCACTACCTCTGCAAGATCGAGGCAAAAAACGACCTGGCGGTTACCATACTGCCTGAAGGTATCGAAAGCGGGCTCCAGGTCATCACAGAAACGCGGGCACTGAAGATCAACACTTCCGGGAGGAAGGTAGTTTCGGTTGACCTTATGGACCAGGCAAGCAGGGAAAAACTCACGGTGCAGGCAAAGAACATCATTGTCTCCGCAGGCGCAATATACTCACCTCACCTGCTACTCTGCTCCGGCATAAACTCAATCACCGGGAACGACCTCATAGGCCGTAACCTCATGCGCCACATAAACGGTGTGGTTGCCGGGATCTTCCCTTCAAAGGCCAATCCCGAGAATATGCTGCAGAAGCAGATCGGCATCCCCGACTTCTACCATGGCGACCCCATGGGTGGCGAATCGCCCGAAGGCCCATGGGGCATGATCCAGGACGTGTCGAGCATAGGCAAGGGTGTGATTAAGGCAAACTCCCCCATGGGACTGAAGAACATAGCTGCATTCGTGTCGGACTACCTGATCAACCTGTTATGCATTGCGGAGGATACGCCAAGCCCCGAAAACAGGGTCTTTGCCGATCCATCGAAGAAGGACATCTACGGCGCCCCCCTCCTCAAGGTTTACCACAGGTACACTGCACGCGACATGGCGGCAAGGGACGCGCTGTATAAAAAAGCGAAGATGATACTCAAAGAGGCAGGCGCGCTCTTCTTTTACACAATGCCCATAGAAACATTCTCTCACGGCCTCGGCACATGCCGCATGGGGAAGAATGCAATAACATCTGTCGTTGATGAGAACTGCAAAGTACACGGAATGGAAAACCTCTATGTCATGGATGGAAGCGTAATGCCCTCGGGAGGATCGGTAAACCCGAGCCTGACTATCGCGGCACTTGCACTCAAGGCGGCAGAATCCCTTAAGTGATTCTGCCCCTGAACTTCCCGGCCAGGTAAACAGCATCCTCAGCGCGGAGAAACAGGCAGCAGAGAAAGTACACGGCTGCACCGCATGTTACTATAAGCAGCATGGCAGCGGCCCTGACATGCCCCGGACCAGTCTGCCAGTCCACGAATCCTGACGCGACATACACAGCAACTGCCATGATACCCGCAGCAACCAGATATTTCATTATTGCATAGAGCATCCGCATGTTACTGCCGGATTTCATTTTAACCGTAGCATAACTGACCAGGATAAAAGCATGAACCATTGACGCAACGCAACCGGCAAGGGCCAGCCCCGCATGCCTTAGGCCAGTGTGCATCAGAATATAACCGAGCACAAGATTCACAACCACTGAAACTGCCGCCGCAAGTACAGGAACAACCGTCTCCTTCATGGTGTAGAGCGCCTGGGTGACAACACGCATAACAGCAACAAAGGCGATGCCCGAACCTGCATACACAAGTGAACTGTATGTCATGACCGAATCGGCGTAAGAAAAATTCCCCCGCATGAAAATCACCGATACTATTGGCAGTCCCATGGCAATGAGCCCGGCGGATGCAGGCAGCGCCATGAACAGCGCAGAGGTAACTGAACGCGAGAACATATTCGCGAAAGCAACATGGTCGTCCATGGCCTTCACCCTTGACATCGCGGGAAAAATGGAGTTGCCGATTGAGACGATGAACACGCCGATCACCAGCTCGGTGAGCCTGTTGGTGTAGTAGATATATGACACGCTCCCTTCAGTGATCATGGCCGCGAGTATATTGCCGACAAGGGCATTCACCTGGTATGCTGCTATACCGAAAACCGCAGGCACAAGCGTGGCAAATATTCTTTTAATTCCCGGATGATGAAAATTTACCGATACCCTGAGCCTGAATCCCTGCCTCACCATGAAGGGCACCTGCAGCAGTGCCTGAAGAAGGCCGCCTGCAAGCACACCGGCCGCCGCCCCGTAAACCGGTTCGCCAGAGAGCATCCCGGAAAAAACAATGCCTGATATCATCCCCACGTTGAGAAGTACAGGCGCGAACGCAGGTGCAAAGAATACTCCATGGGAATTGAGGTACCCCATGGCAAATGATACGAATGAAGCGAAGACAAGAAAAGGGAACATGATCCGCGACAGGTTAACTGCCAGTGAAAGCGAGGCCGGGTCAAGTTCACGGCCGAAAAAAAAGTTCATCAGTTCCGGAGCGAAGAGAATCCCCGCTGCGGTTACAGCAAGGATTGCAAAGGTCTGGATGGCGAGCACAGCAGAAGCAAGGCCCGCAGCCTCATCCCTCCCCTCCCTGACAAGTACACCGGTATACACAGGAATGAACGTCACAGAGAGGGCACCCTCTGCGACGAGCCGCCTGAACAGGTTTGGCACCATGAACGCGATGAAGAATATATCCGCCACCCTTCCGGCTCCGAAAAATGCAGCCATGAGCAGGTCACGCACAAGGCCAAGCAGCCTGCTTGCAAGAGTAGAGAGCGTTACGATACTGAAAGGTTTTGCCAGTGATGACATTTAGTTTTCCCGCAACAAAGTTCTGAATACTGAACTGAAGTCGCATATACCCAGAATGTCAATTCTGTTTCCTCCCATTATTCAACAAAAAGTATTGACAGTTTTCACATGCTTTTATTCTGTGTATGATAATATCAGGAAATTTTCCGATATTTTCTGGGATTATTTAATAACTGCTCATATTCCAACATATCGCCACAGACCTGAACAGTCTGTGACGATATTTTTTTTATCTTGATAACTGACCCGGACCACCACAATGAAATCAATTAACATATCAAAACTACTCACTGCGGCAATGCTTCTTGTTTTAGCAGCTGCGTCATGTTCTTACAGTGATATATCCGCAGGCAAAGCCACAGACAATGGCCCGCTCATCCGGGGATTCGAACCGGATAAATACGGCTACGCAGTATGGGACATTGAAAACTCCAGGCTTGTAATGGATCACAATCTCAACGCGGACTTTATTCCAGCCTCTGTCACCAAGCTCATGACCGCGCTCTTCGCACTGGAGGTTCTGGGAAAGGACTACGTTTTTAAAACAGAGATTCTCTACACCGGAAGCATCTCTGACGGCATAGTAACCGGCGACCTTTATATCAGGGGAGGAGGAGATCCTGAACTTTCCGTGTACGCATTATCCCGGCTTGCCGCTGCATTAAAAGAAAAAAACATACGCGGCATAAACGGAAACTTCTACTTTGATGATAGCGCACTTGCACCCGAAGTAATGCTCGACCCGAACATGCCCGGTTACGCTCCCTACAACTGCGGCATCAGCGGCCTTAACCTGAACTCCAACACAGTCCTTGCAGTCAGGCGCAATGATAGATCAGGAAATTCATTTACATACACATTTCTCCCTCCCGCTGATTCAATCGCGGCGGTAAAATATGATGATAAACCGGTCTTCCCCTATGTAAGCTACAGGTTTGCATCAGGCAGGGAGACCTGGCTGCTCCCGTCAAAAAGGATACTGGACGCACGTCATGAACTCCCGGTTAAAAATACCGGAAGCTTCACCGCGTGGACTTTTTACAGGCTATGCATGGAGCGCGGCATCAGGCTCAAGGCTCCGGTACGCGGGACAACACCCGGCGGCGCAAAAAATTTATGCAGCCATGAAAGCCGTCCGCTCTCGGAGATCGTACCGGACATGCTGAAGACCAGTGACAACCTTACTGCTGAGGTACTGGGGCGGCTGGCCGCGCAAAAATATTCAGGCTCAGGAAATATGCAGATGAATTTTGTCGATGCCACTGCGCATTTTTACAGCCGGGAATTCAGCAAAGTAGAGTGGGATTCCATGAGCCTCTTCAGTGCATCCGGCCTGGCCAGCTTTAACAGGTTATCTCCTGCGCAGGTACTCGCAGTGCTCATTGCCATTTCACGGGACTTCGAGCCTGAGAGTATACTGTCAATGTCAGGAGAGAACGGGACGCTTCGTTCCAGGTTCGACACCCCCGATTACGCCTACAGGATATATGCAAAGACGGGAAGCATATACTACTGCTCGTCACTGGCGGGTGTTTTTTATGCATCTTCCGGCAGAAAGTACCTCTTTACAGTATTTATCAACGATAAGGCTGCTAGGCATTCATTCGATTCAAAAAAAATAAAAGATGTATACGATTCGGTAGAAGCAGAAAAATGGTACAGGAGAGCTTCAGAAGGAATTGACGATTTCATGACCGGTATTATATCAAGCCTGTAACCCATGACGGGAGAAATATAACCGAACCTTTTACTTGACAAAAGCCCGGAGAGCGGTACTCTCCGTTAAAGCAGGAAAACCGAGATGAAAAAAATAACAGCTTTTATAATGATACTTACAGCAATCCCGGCACTGGCGGATTCATGGTATGGCATGGGCCGCTCCGCATACGTGCAGAAAAATTATGCCAAGGCGCGCGAGTATTTTTTAAAGGATATCGAAGAAAACAACAGGGGCGATTCATACTACTTCCTCGGCGAGATAGAAAAAATCGAAAAAAACTACGACCTGGCAATAACATATTTTCAGGGAGCAGTCTCCAGGAACACAACCCGCAAATATCTTGTTAACGCCTACTGGAACCTTATCATTCTCTATGAGGAAAAGGGCGATTACGGCAATGTTGTGAAGTATTGCAGGCAGATGTGGCAGAAAACGGGCGACAGTTCAGCCAAAAGAAAAATGGAGGGACTCACAAACAAACTTCTCTGGACGAACAACGAAGAGGCAATAAAAAAATATAACAGCGGCAGGGATGAACTCAAGAAGGGAAACATGGATGAGGCAATGAAGTTTTTCAGGGAGGCCATTTCAATTGACAGCATGTTCCTGGCACCAAAATTTGAACTCGGAATGAATGCCTACAACAATGGAAAGGACAGCGAGGCTTTGGACTACCTGGAACCCATAGCGGACAGGATATCCTATTACACCGAAGTACAACTCATCGTAGCGAACATAAATTATAACAATAAGAATTACAGTCGCGCGGTCAAATACTTCTCATCTATCCTGGAATTCTGCCTGCCCGACCGGCAGACAGAGATTGAATGCTTTCTTAAGCGGGGATTATGCTACTACAACATGGGAGACCTTGACAGGGCGGAAAAAGATATATCTTCTGTTTCAGGCAGTATAAAAAATGACGCTGAACCATTAATTATCCTGTCAGCCATATACATAAAGAGAAAAAATCTCGATGAAGCATTGAAGGTACTGGACAGGGCTGAATCTATTTCGCCCGATAATCCCGTAATTCTCTACCAGATAGGGAGCATCTACTACTACAGGAACGACTGGAAGTACGTATCATATTTTGACAGGCTCCATGATATCACGCTGAAAAAAAGCCCCGATGAGTATATGAAGTACTTAAAGGCATACAAACTGCTGTTAAATGCACATTTCGACAAAAAAAACTACGGCCGTGTCATTGAAATCTCCGATAACATTCTTAAAAATACAAACGACTACGATATAATACTCCAGTCAGGGAAAGCATACTTCTACCTTGAAAAATACAATCAGGCAATTGAACGTTTCGAAAAAATATCCCTTAAAAGCAGCGATGAACTGCTCAGGGCGATCGCATACGCCCGTACCGGCAACAAGGAAAAATCCAAAGAGATCCTTAAAAGAATTGTCTCGGACTCACAAATTAAAAGCGAGGCAATGAAAGACCGGCAGCTCAAATCTTATATCGAAGAGATGGATAAACAGAACAGTCAGAATATAAACCAGGATAAAACAAAGTAACAGGGCAAAAATGTGGTAAGCATAAACGGACTTTCCTGTATTGTAAATGGCCGTCAGGTACTCGATGGTATAACATTTACCATCAATGACAATGAAATTCTCGGCATTACCGGCGGCGCAGATTCCGGGAAGTCACTCCTTCTCTCCATACTCTCCATGGACTTTAAAAAATATACCGGTACCTTTGCCATTGACGGCAGCGATATCAGCAGCTTTGATACAAACACATTACAGAAAAGCATCGCTTTCTGCGCACCACATAACACCCGATTCAATCCTGAATCAACTGTTTTCGACAGAATACTCTCCGGGCGGGGAATACACAAATCCCGTCTGCGTCCCTATTCTGAAAATGACAGGGAGTTGACCATAAGATACATTGAACAGCTTGAGCTTCAGAAGTATTCCGGCACAAGGCTTAAGTATCTCTCAGGTTCAATGAAGACGCTGGCATCCCTGGCAAATGCAGCCATCAGTGAAAACAGGCTGCTCCTCCTGGACTCTCCTGAATTTCTTCTTAATCTCCGCCAGAGAAGAAACCTGTCGCGGCTTCTGAAAAAATATACCTTTGAAGATGCAAGGTCTGTTGTCATAGCTACATCTGATATTGATTTTCTCGCAAGAACATGTGACAGGCTTATAGTGCTTCATAATGGCATCATTGCGGAGACAGGAACGCACGCAATAATAGATGATGTTTTTTTGAAGACATATTTCGGGATTGATGCTATGGTATCACGGAACATCGTAACCTCGATGCCCGAGGTTCATCTGCTCGAAAATTAATGAATCACGTGTAGAATTCGATTTTAGTCTTTCCCTCTTCAGGGCTTTCTGCAAAAATCAGGTGAGTGTACATTTCGGCATAGTCGATTAGTTCCTTAATATCGCTGCCGGCGCTGAGTATAATGACACGCTGTCCCCTGTCGCGCGCAAGGTATGAAACCTCCAGCAGCGCATTCAGGCCCGATGAAGTCACGAAGTGAACATGATCCATGTTCAGCATTATACTGCTTCTTTCTGTAAGATTATGTACAACAGATTTAAATCCGTCAGCTGAAAGAATCGTCAGTTCCCCTGACAGATCAAGTATCCCCTGTCCTTCATGATACCTGAGTGAATAATTTATCATTTTTAATGATCCTCACCTAGTTTTCACTTCCAGAGCTTGCCTATATACCTGCTTTTCCTGCTGCCAGCATTCATGAACCCCATAAGCTCATTATTGATCGGCGGGAAAATGTTTATGTCTCTTAATTCTTTTTCGGAAAAAAAGCGGTAATCATAAAGTCTTTCATCGTCTCCGAGATGAAAATCCCCTGATTTATATTCACAAAAAAAGCATATATTCACTATATGCCTGTCTCCTGAAGGATCAATTGAATCAGATACAAGGGCTATCTCATCAACTTTTATGTTAATATTTAGCTCCTCAGTAAATTCTCTGCAGAGCGCTTCGTTCAGGCTTTCACCATAATCAACGCCACCACCAGGAAGCAGCCAGTACACTTCATTATTCTTTTTATGAGCGATAAGGAGCATTTTATCCTGCTCAATCAGGATACCGCATACACGTATACGGACATCCCTGTCAGGCCGGATCAAAGTTCACTCCCTTCCTTTTCAATTTTTTTTAGGACATGTTCTGCTGCGAGCATTTCAGCCTTCCGCTTGCTGCTGCCCGTACCACGTGCAGCCTCAACACCGTTTATGATAAGCTTAACTATAAATTCCTTTTTATGATCCGGGCCCCGTTCTTCAATTACTTCATACACAGGGCGTTCCTTGTACCTCTTCTGTACAAACTCCTGCAGTGTTGTCTTGGGGTCACGCAGGTAAGTCATCCGGTCAATGCGCTCAATGTCCTTCTTGAGCAGGGTCAGCACAAATTTGCGGCTCTCCTTCAACCCTGAATCGAGATAGACAGCACCGATTAATGCTTCAAATGAATTTGCCAGGATTGAAGACCTGTCACGGCCGCCGCTTAGTTCCTCCCCCTTGCCCATGAGAAGATATTCGCCAAGTTTGATGTCCCTGGCAACCTTGGCAAGTGTGGCTTCAGATACCACAGCCGATTTGATTTTCGCCAGATCTCCTTCCGGATAGTTTTCAAAACGCTTGAATATATATTCGTTAACAATGAGCCCGAGGACCGAGTCTCCAAGGTATTCAAGCCTTTCGTTGTCCTTTATTTTTTCCGCAGATGATTCGTTTACATAAGACCTGTGGATCAGCGACCTGTTAAGCATGTCCTTGTCTTTAAACTTGACCTGGATTACATTCTGCAGAGAAGTGAGTTGCCTGTACCTGAAACGCTTGCTGTCCGATTCAGCTTTTTCCTTCTTTTTGATCTTTGTGTTCATAACTTCAGGAACGCTGTTTCTCACCGATGCTTTTCCCTATATAATTGCATATATCTTTTATAGTATTGAGCTTCACAGCTTCCTCTTCCGGAATCTCAATATCAAATTCAACCTCAAAAGCTATTACAAGCTCAACAGTGTCTATTGAATCCGCACCCAGATCAACAAAAAGCGAAGCATCATCTGAAAGTTTCTCGATATTAATCTCGAGCTGATTTGCAATTATTTTCTTTACTCTTGCCGTAACATCATTCATTAGCATGACCCGTTTATTTTTTAATCCGGTTTAATTATAACTACCGGAAACACAGTTGTCAACCAATAATAAAAAAAGGGATACCCGCCGGAACCCCTTCTTCATAATAAAAGAATGTAAAAAATCAGTCACTGATCTTGACCTTCTTTTCCACTACAAGCTCATTTTTATAATATCCGCATTCAGGACACACCCTGTGGGGCATGGCATAAGCGCCACATTTTGGACAGGGCCTGAGATTTGGTAATCCTATGGCTTCATGAGCCCTTCTCATTCTCGATTTTGATTTTGATTTTCTTCGCTTTGGTACTGGCACTGTCAGACTCCATATATCATCAGATTTTTAACCCTATATTTTCAGTCAAGGGGATTCCACAAGGAAAATTACATACACAAACTGCAGTTTTATTAAAAACGGACAGACACGTTTATATGTCAAGCCATATTTAGTAAAATTTGCAATATACTACTTCTGGATAGAGAGATAAAACATCCTCTCCTTTGCCTTATCGGCATATGGTGATTCGCTAAAGTTTGTCCTGAGCTTTGTAAAATATTCCCTGGACTTAGCTTTATCGCCTTTGACAGCATAAAGCCTGCCAATGTTATACAGCAGCTGGTCTGTCACAAGATTAAAATCCTTATCGTCTTCATATTTTGAAAGCAGGTTTATCGCTTCATCGAATTTTCCCTGCTCCTCAAGGCACGCTGATGCTTTAATTACAGCCAGCGGAATGAAAAGTATGTCGCTGGAGGATTTTTTTATAAATACCATGTACAGGTCATAAGCCTCGCCGAACTTTTTCTCATCATAGAGAATCGAGGCAAGCATATAGTGGCTCATCTGGTGGACAAATCCGAAACTCGTTCCTTTAATCAGCTCACGCAACTCACCCTTGCATTTTTCAACAACTGCCTGATCAGAAGGATTATCCCTGTACAGGTCCATTACGGCATCAAACCTGCTTCTGTCCCTTGTGCCGACATGGCTGACATAAAGATCCACAGATATGAGTATAACAATTATAGCCAGTACTGCTATAGAAATATATTTCACCTTTTTACGGTTCTGCATAACGTAATCCCTGACTCGCATCAGAAATTTTTCTATAACATTTCTTTCAATTTCAATTCTGCTCTTTGGGGTAGCCATGTTATTTCTTATCTCCAAGATCTATGTTGATAATATCGCCCAGGGTCACCCTGTTAGGGCTGGTCTGTTTAAGTATTTTATTTACTTCTTCCTTCTCTGACATTATCTCAAAATGTTTGACGCTCAGAGACAGCCGCTTCTTGTCAACATCGACATCAAGCACCACTGCGTCAATCCTGTCACCGATTTTAAAATAATCTTCAAGGTTCTCGATCCTGTTTCTTGATACTTCAGATATATGAATGAGCCCCTCCACGTCATCATCGAGCTTCATAAAAAGCCCGAATGCCGTAATGCCCGAAATTGTACCATGAACCTTTGTACGCGGAGGATATTTTTCCTTTACAACTTCCCATGGTGACCTGGTGAGCTGCTTGGCACCACATGATATTTTCATTTCTTTCCTGTTTATATCAAGAATCTTGAATTCAATCTCCTGGCCTGCCCTGTACATGGAATTCAGATCCTTGCCTGTATCATCCCATGAAATATCTGATATATGTATCAGGCCGTCTATACCATCCTCAAGCTCGACAAAGAGTCCGAACTTTACGATCTTTTTAACAGGTCTTTTATACACTGAACCAACCGGATATTTCTGATCTATAGTGTCCCATGGATTTGG
>CAYTSF010000079.1:0-14994 GCA_964440335.1 uncultured Leptospirales bacterium | reverse complement strand
TTTTTAAGGTTACAAAAATATTTTTATTTTAGTTGACATTTAGCCAAAACGATTTTACCTATCGAGTTGGATTAATATAAAAATGGTGTATTTGTATAGTTTTTAAGCGGTTATGTTTCTCTGTAAATGTTTTTACAGAGTCCTGAAAACAGGATAAACACATATGCCGCATTGTATATACAGGTGCGCCACCGGTTCAGTAACTTTTTAATCACTTTTTCAGGTGTAAAGAATTACAACTCTTTCAAAAATAAAACAAAAGGAGAATTTTTGTGAGACGTTCACTGCTGCTTTTTTTTACCCCTTTCATACTTTTTACCTGGATATTCCTCGGGATTTCCCAGAAAGGTTGCCAGGATTTTATGCAGGCTGATGCCGCAAAAAAAATACCGTTTAGTCACAAGACGCATATGCACAAAACGGATGATAAACAGGATGCATCAGACTATGGTGTCAGCAACTGTACAAACTGCCATGCTTATGAGGATAACGGAAGATTCAAGGGGATTCCGACTATTGGCGAATGTACCGTGTGCCATGACAGAAATGGTGAAACATCGGTTAAGTTTAATGCTGACGGCAGCCTTAAACCAAGAAAAAAATCCATGTTTGACAATTACCAGGACAGCGATAAGCCCTGGACAGCATGGGCAAAACAGCCGGATCTGGTCTATTTCAGCCACAGCGTTGTTATGACTGCCAAATTCGAAGATGGCCTAAATGCCGGCAGAAATAAGTCAAGATGCGCTTCATGTCATGGAGACAAGGGAAACTCCATGGACGGCAACATGATAAAAGGCAAGATGCTCATGGGACAATGCATGGATTGTCACACCGCGCTTCATATCAGCAACAGCTGCGCCGTTTGTCATGATTAAAAGAAACGTTGAGAGGAGTTAGTTAATCTTATGAAAAAAATAGAACGTAAGGACTTTTTAAAGCTGGGCGCCGGTGCTGCCGCAGGCGGCGTTGCAGGCTATGTATTGTCCGGTGCTCCTTTTATGGCATTCCAGGCTCTTGCTGAATGGACACAGGACCAGTATGTACCGGTTGGCGGCATAGAAAGCTATGTCCAGGCTATCAGCGATGCATGCATAAGCGGCTGTAAAATATCAGTAAGAAAAATCGGAGCAAGGTCAGTAAAGATTGAATCAGCTGAAGGCGTCTGCCCCGCGTGTATGAACGCACTGCAGCTTGTTTATCACCCGGAAAGGATTGCCAAACCGCTCAAACTCACAGGAAAAAAAGGATCAGGCGATTACAAGGAAGTATCCTGGGATGAGGCATTAAAGGAAATCTCCACAAGGATGAATACCCTTGTTAACAGCGGCGAAGCAAATACAGTAGCAGCTATAAATAAAAACGAAAGCCTGAACGGCCAGATGATGGAAAAACTCATCAGGACTGCAGGCAGCAACAACGTATATTATGAAGCATCACTCAAGTCACTTGAATCAGCCGTACTCGGCGGATACCTTAAATATGATTTCGCCGGAACAGATTTTATCCTGAGCTTCGGCGCAAGACTTCTTGAAGGCTGGGGAGACCAGGTAAAAATGCAGAAGTTCTTCCTCAACTGGAAGAAAAACGGAACGAAGCTCGTTCAGGCAGACACTGTTTGTACCAGGACAGCATCGCTTGCCAATGAGTGGGTTCCTGTAAAACCCGGCACAGAAGCCATTCTTGCATATGGAATTGCAAATCACCTCATAACAGCTAAAAAAATGACTTCAGCTGGTGATGAATTTGCCAAATGGTCAAGCATGGTAATAAACAAATACCCGGTTGATAAAGTTGCGACAATCACAGGAATAAAAGCCGACATAATAGTCAAACTTTCCGAAGAATTCAGCAAGGCAAAAAAACCGGTCGCTGTATGCGGAAAGGGCGGAGTTGGCGCAACAGCATCAGCAGCGGAGATAATCGCTGTTTACTGCCTCAACACACTTGTAAAAACAAGTGCCGTATCAGTTGTTAAAAACAGCGCTGTTTCATACGCATCCGAGTTTTCCGGAATTGACGGACTCATCAAAAACGGAAACATAAAGATGCTCTTCCTCAATGATTCGAATCCTGTTTACAAGAGCACACTGGGTGAAGACCTCAAAAAGAAAATGGAGAAGCCCTTTGTTGTTGCCATAAACACAATAAAGAATGACTCTTCCGCATACGCTGACTACATTCTCCCTGCTCTTACGATTCTTGAAACCGCAGACCCGGTAAACAAACCTGTAAACGCTGCATGGAAAGAAGCGAAAGACACCAAGGAAATCATTATTGCTCTCGCGAAGATGGTAGATAAGACAAAGAACGCTTTCACCTTTGCAGCACCGGTTGATGCATACAAATCTGCCGGCAAAGAAGTCGCGGCTGGCGCGAAATTTTCATTCAATTTCGAAAAGACCAAAGCTGACATCGACAGCCTTGACAAGAAGCTGTCCAAGAACGCTGAATTCCCGCTTACAATGATACCCGTTGAAGTTGCGCTGGTTGGAGACGGTGATGGTATGGCATTCCCCTATGTTCTTAAAAACATAGACTGGAAAACATTCTTTGATGGTAAACTATGGGTTCAGATCAACAGAGAAACAGCTAAACAGCAGGGTGTCTCTGAAGGTGATAATATTACGATTGCCTCTGCAAGGGGAAAACTTAAAAAAGTTAAAGCTCATCTTACTGATGTTGTTGCTCCCGATACAATAGCCATCCCGCTTGGTTTCGGGCATGAATCGTATACCGTTTACGGAAACGATAAAGGCGTCAACCCCAAGAAGATCATGACCGCTGATGTTGATCCTCTCACAGGAACAGCTGACTTCTGGTCAACTAGAGTTAAAATCGACTAAGAGGTAGGATATGACAGTAAAAGAAGAAGTAAGAATTCCAAAAATGAAAAGACTTTGGGGGATGGCAATAGATCTTGATAAATGTACCGGCTGCGGTGAGTGCTCACTCGCGTGCAACCAGGAGAACAATATGCCAATGTTCGAGGATGATTCTGACTATCCGAAAAGGGTGGCATTCCTCGATCTAATGAAAGTGACTAACGACAGGGACGCAAAATTCCCCGACGTTAAGACAGCCTTTCTCCCGAAAATGTGCCAGCAGTGCGGCGGAAGGGACCCCAAGCACCCTGAGCACCTCAATCCTCCCTGCGTTTCAGTTTGCCCCGCAGTGGCAACTGATGTTGGCGATGATGGTGTTGTGAGCCAGGTATGGTCACGCTGTATAGGATGCCGTTACTGCCAGACAGCGTGCCCCTACGAGGCGAGGGCATTCAACTGGTGGAAACCGGACAATGCAGGCAGCTTCAAAAACGCACTGAACCCCGAAGTATCAATAGCATCAAGGGGAACAATAGTAAAATGCACATTCTGCAGCCATATATGGAAGCGCGAAAGGGACAAGGCGACAGCAGCAGGCAAACTTGATATCAACGATGTAACATATCAGACAGCATGCCAGAAATCATGCCCCACAGGCGCAATTGTTTTCGGTGACCTCAATGATCCCGAATCTGAAATTTCCAAACTTCTCAAGTCAGACAAGGAGAGGGTGGCAAGGCTTACAAACTATGTCGACACTCTGCCGGAAGAGAAGCAGAAGGAATTCCGCAAGAAGAAGGCTTATGCGGACCCGAAGGTATATTATCTGACAGGTCAGAAGTGGCTGAAAGATATGTTATTCTTTAAGAAGAACTCCTAAAAGAGACCAAGGAGAATTATAAATGGAAAAATTGAAGAATTTTTTTAAAGCGATTTACAACGGTATATTCGAGGGTACCACCAAGAATATGCGAATCTCACTCTACGTGCTGTTTGCCCTCGTGTTTTTCTTCCTGATTTTTGCGATCCAGATTCTCTTCTGGGGATTGGGATATACAGACATGGACAACAACTTCACATGGGGTGCATGGATTATAGGAGACCTGGGGCTTGTTGCACTGGGAGGCGGGGCTTTCACAACAGGTTTTATCCTCTACATATTCAGGGTGGATAAACTGAGACCGATAATCAACTCAACAGTTCTTATCGGATTTATGTGTTACCTCTTTACATTCGTGTTCCTGCTTTTTGACCTTGGTCAGCCTCTGCGCTGCTGGTTCGGTTTTGCGTACCCGAACTGGGGAAAAGGTGTGTACCCTGCATCAATGCTCACAGAAGTATTCTTCTGTCTGTCATTTTACTTCTGTGTACTTATCATTGAGCTCATACCGACGATCCTTGAGCACCCGGTTCTCATAAAAAACAAGGTGGTTGCAGCAATCGCACATTACATGCACCTCCTGATGTGGACTATGGCTGCCGGCGGAACATTCCTTTCATTCTTTCACCAGGGTTCTCTCGGTGGCGGCATGTGGGGAGCACTCTTCGCAAAATCTGCATGGTTCTCACATACCTTCTTCTTCATGGCAATTGTTGCCGCAATGGCAGGTGGAACATCTTTTATGACAATCTGCCCCTACATTGCAGGCAAGGTAATCGGTAAAGAAGTTGTTCCAATGGAAACATTCCAGATTCTCACAAGAATATCGGGATTCATATTCACATTCCTGTTCGTATTCAGGATATATGACCTTTATATGTACTCAACACACCTTCAGGAACTGAGCGGAAGGCCATACTGGGATACATGGGGCGGATACTACGGCGTATGGATGGTTGTACTCGAACTGCTGCTTTTCATGGGACCGCTTGTATTCCTGAATATAAAGAAATTCAGGGAACAGGAGAAATTCATGGTTATCGGTGCAGCAAGCGGAATTGGCGCTATAGTAGTCAGCAAGCTCAGCGTACTGCTTCACGGCTTTGGCGCGCCGAACTTCCCCTGGAGAGGATTCACAGCATACACACCTACAATCCAGGAATGGTCAATTACCCTGGGCTGTTTCGCAACGATGATCCTTATCTATATGATGTTCGTTAAATGGTTCCCGCTTTTCCCGTACCTGGAACACCACGATGAGCATGAAGCTCACCACTGAGCATAGAATAAAAAAGGCTGCCGCAAGGCAGCCTTTTTTATTGCACCACATGAAATTTCAGAACAATATAACTTCAGTCTTTCTTTTTGCTTCCGGAGGAACGAGCCCCTTCTCCACCAGGTCTGCATAAATACACGTCATGTTCTTGCCGTGCTCCTTGGCATAATATAAAGCCTTATCTGCGCATCCCACGAATACAGAGGGTGTCTCCTCGCCGGTCACCTCGACTATTCCAATACTCACAGTAATTTTCCCTACCTGAGGAAAATTATAATTCTCAACCTCTCCCCTGAAGCGTTCAAAAACAGAATATGCCTTTTCAGAATTTTCAGACTTCATCACGATAATAAATTCCTCTCCGCCGAAGCGGAACTTCATATCAGAAGACCTGAATATGTACTGCATTATACGGCTTATAAGAATCAATATTTCATCCCCATAAATATGACCGAAGGTATCATTGACTTTTTTAAAATCATCAATATCGAATATACCAAGCCAGAACCTGTCTGTCTCACCTGTCCTGCGTTCAACCCCGGTGCTTCCGGCAAGCATCTTCTGCTTTTTCTGCATATCGATGAGTTTCAATATGCGGTCATCGAAGGTCTTGCGGTTCAGGATGCCGGTAAGGGTATCGGTCTGGTTATCGAGGAGTATTGAAACGTAGTTCTGGTAAATTCTGACAAGCCCCTCAAGCAGGTGAAAGTTCAGACGGAGTTCCGCTGATATTTCAGCCGCAATAAATCCTATGGGATTTTTAAGTACCTCTACTGGAATCAACGAATACGAAGCAGCTCCGGCAGCAACGACGTTCTCTTTTTCTGTTTGAAAATTTTTTATAAGGACATCCGCAATAGCTTTGAGGTCGTGCATGATGTCCAGATCATACTGGTTTTTGTATCCATCAGGGCCGTAAGCCGAGATGTTCTGCACCTGGAGATCCCCAGGTGAAATTTTAACCATTATCACATTCCTGGAATCAATCACTTCAGATATTGTACGGAGCAGGGACATTTCAAGTATTTCAATATCCCTGCTCTCGGTAATGCTTATGATGTGGTTCAGTATGGTATTGCTGTCGCTCATTGTATGACTCATTATTGCACAGAGTAACTGTCTACAAATATAATAATGCAGGCTGGAATTTCAAGTATATATGCTTTTTACCAGATGTTTTTAAATCCGGCACATGTTTAATTTACACTTTTATATGAATTGTGCGGCGAAGTAATTTCGTGTGATTTCAATATTTGAATTATCCCATCAACAGAGATGAAGCGATATAAAGATGGCATCATTTACACTGTAACAGCAGCATTCAATTTCTTCTGACGGTAATTCCAGTCATCCATTCTGCTGCTCAAATGCCTTTACCGTGTTAGAGAGCAGCATGGCAATTGTCATGGGTCCTACCCCTCCAGGGACAGGCGTTATTGCCTTTGCCATGGGTGCTACAGAATCGAAGTCCACGTCGCCAGCAATTTTTGTTTTTGTGCTGTCAGCCGGATCAGTAATCCTGTTTACTCCAACGTCTATGACCACAACTCCATCCTTCACCATGTCGCCTGTTACGGTATTCGGTTTTCCCGCTGCAACCACAAGTATGTCTGCCTGTTTCGTGTAAACAGAAATATCGGGTGCGCCGGTGTGACATATGGTTACCACGCAGTTCGCGCGGCTGTTCTTCTGGTACATCATGTTCGTCACCGGTTTGCCGACGATATTGCTGCGCCCGACAACTACCAGGTGTTTGCCTTTAATGTCGCCCGCGTACCTGACTATGAGTTCCTGTATGCCTGCCGGTGTGCATGGGAGCAGGCACTCGTCGCCGTTTACCATCTTGCCGGTATTTACAGGGTGGAATCCGTCAACGTCCTTTGCAGGGTCGATTGCATTTATTACCGCGAGTTCGTTGATGTGTTTGGGGAGAGGGAGCTGTACCAGGATGCCGCTTACATCTGGATCACCGTTGAGCCCGTCTATGAGTGAAAGCAGTTCAGCCTGCGGTGTGGATCCGGGAAGTATGTGCTGGAAGGATTTTAATCCCACCTCTTCACACCCCTTACCCTTCATGCGCACATACACCGCAGATGCAGGATCATCCCCGACCAGTACCACTGCCAGACCCGGAACTTTACCGTATTTCTTCTCCAGTTCAGATACTTTTACTTTAAGTGAATCCCTGATCTCCTGGCTTACTTTTTTCCCGTCTATTATCTGTGTCATGTGCTTCCCTTTTTATTACAATTTACAATCAACAATAATGGCATCCGGCCCCCGGCTGATAAAATATTTCTTTTAAAAATTTTTCATCAGCCACCCACGCAAGGGGTTACTCTACAGGCAGTGGCTGAATTCATATTCCCGTACATCGCACACCTGCACTTCACTTTCAATCCCCCTGCCGATAACTATTTCTTTCAGCATGGAAGGATTTGCCGCAAGGATATCCTTCTCTTTTCGCGGAAGGGATTTTATGACAGCCTCAATCCTCTGCGCCACTCCCCTTCCGCCGGAAACAAACCACAGCGCCTTTAATGCCAGGGGCCTGAATCCGCGCGTAAACTTTGCGCCTCCCTTACCAGTGCTATGCGAAGAGAACCTTTTTTTGACATCAACAGTAATGCCCGTGTAGAGCCTGTCCCCTTCACATACAATCATGTAAACGTAGTATTCCCGCAAAGGCTGTTCCTCAGAACAGCCCTGTTATCGTCCCGTCGTCCGTTATGTCAATGATGAGTGCCGCTGGTTTTTTCGGAAGGCCGGGCATGATCATGATCTCGCCCGTATGGACAACGAGAAATCCCGCACCAGCAGACAGCGTAACATCGCCAACACTGATCCTGAAACCGGATGGCCTGTTCATGAGGGTCGGGTCATCTGAGAGCGAGTACTGTGTCTTGGCCATACAGATTGGCAGGTTGCCGTAACCCTTCTCTGTGAGGTAATCAATCATGCGCAGGGCATGCTTTGAGTAGAGGACTCCGTCAGCCCCGTATATCTCAAGCGCAAGGGTCGATATCTTTGCCTTGATCGACATGTCGGTATCGTAGAGGTACCTGAAATTTGATTTCTTCTTTTTATCAATGATGGCAACAACTTTCTGCGCAAGGTCGATTCCGCCCTCTCCCCCCTTTTCCCATACTTCAGAGAGTGATATTTCGGTTTTCATGGAAGCGCAGAATTCCATGATCGCATCGAGTTCCTCCTGCGAATCATCGGGGAACCTGTTCAGCGCCACGACTACAGGCAGGCCGAACTTGCGTACGTTCTCAATGTGCTTCTTTAAGTTAGCGAGGCCGGACTTGACCGCCCCCACGTTCTCTCCCTTGAGGTACTGCTTGGCAACGCCGCCGTGCATCTTCAGGGCCCTGGCCGTTGCCACCAGCACAACGCATTCGGGCTTGATCCCGGCGTACCTGCACTTGATGTCCATGAACTTCTCTGCGCCAAGGTCTGCGCCGAAGCCTGCTTCTGTTACAACATAGTCAGAGAGGGCCATAGCCATCTTTGTGGCAAGCACCGAGTTGCAGCCATGGGCTATGTTCGCGAATGGCCCGCCGTGAATGATCGCCGGTGTGTTCTCCAGCGTCTGCACAAGGTTGGGCTTCAGCGCGTCCCTGAGCAGCGCGGCCATGGACCCCTGCACGCCCAGGTCGGCTGCGGTAACAGGTTCACCTTTACGGTTTTCACCTATAACAATGTGACCAAGCCTTTTCTTTAAATCAGCGATACTCTCTGACAGGCAGAGTATGGCCATTACTTCGGACGCAACTGTTATCATGAAGCCGCTCTCGCGGGGTACTCCGTGTGCGCTGCCCCCCATGCCCACAACTATGTGGCGCAGCGCCCTGTCGTTTATGTCAACTACCCTCTTCCAGTATATCTTGGTGGGGTCAAGTTCAAGTTCGTTTCCATGCTTCAGGTGGTTATCGATCATTGCAGAGAGAAGGTTATGCGCTGCGCCTATGGCATGGATGTCGCCGGTAAAGTGAAGGTTTATGTCCTCCATTGGCACTACCTGTGAATGGCCTCCTCCGGCAGCTCCTCCTTTAACGCCAAAGCACGGGCCAAGCGATGGTTCACGCAGTGCAATGGTGCAGTGTTTACCTATACGGTTCAATGCCTGGGCAAGCCCGATTGTTGTGGTGGATTTGCCTTCACCTGCCGGTGTCGGAGTAATGGCAGTAACCAGTATTAGTTTCCCCTTGAGCGGGCGGTTCTTGAGTACGTCAAGGTTAATCTTTGCCTTGTGCTTGCCGTAGTATTCAATATCTTCCTCAGTGAGCCCCAGCTTTGCTGCGATCTCACGGATATGTATCATGTTAGCATCGTGGGCTATCTCGATGTCGCTCTTCATTATTTTCTGTTTTGGTGCCATAAACATCCTCCCGTATTTATTATGACATTATATGTTTTTAGCCACAGAGACGCCAAGAACACGGAGCTTTCTGTATTTATGGCTTATTCTCTACGTGTTCACCGGGCCTCTGCGGCAGATATTCTACTCCTTCCAGAGTATTGTTACAAGCATCAGGGCTGCGATTATGTATGCCACCATGCCAACGATGAATGTAAACGAGAATCCGTAGGTAACATTAAGCAGCAGCGCAAGTGTCGTTGCAATGGTACCCGCAGCGCCGCTTATGGCATACATGAGCGTTGCGTATTCGTTTGATATATCCTTCTTTATCTTCTCCATTGCTTTGGGGAAGGGCATGCCCATGAGCAGGGAAATCGGTACCATGATGCCAACCCCGGCAGCCATCCTCACGTTGAAAGTCGATGCGGCAAAATAATTGAAGACATGGTAAAGGGAGCTGTGGTAAACAAATATCAGCACCGGGACGATGAACATAAGCGCCATGACGACCTTTCTGTTCCATGAACCGCATAACAGACTTCCGACACCGCTGAAGAAAAGGAGGGCACCGAGCGTTATGATGACCGAGTAAATAGGTATCCCGATGAACTGCTGTAAAAACTGCATGAGAACGATCTCTACCAGCATGTAGCCGAAACCAACCGATATAAAAAACATCGTATGGCGCAGGAGCGTAAACCTGTGTGAAGAGTATTTCAGTATAACAAGCAGCAGTACCGGGATAAAGATTATGAGAGAGAGCAGGCAGACGATTCTGAGTATCTTTACCACCTCTTTTTTTTCTTTAAAGACATTGTAGGGGAACGGATTATCATCGCGCACCGGTGACAGATCAATTTTATATGAATAATCCGTTTTATCGAGGATTGCCTTGTACCTGTCAATGTCTGCCTGCGAAATTTTACCCTTGAGAACGTAGCGGCCGTTTTTGTAATTGTATATGGTGCTCACGAAGTCGAATCCCACTTTAATCTCTTTTTTAGGATTAATATCATAGAGGGACTTAACAAAAGCTATGTCATCGGAATTCTTTATATAGCGGAGGATATCTTTTTCAAAATCATCGTACCACATGAAGTCGGGGAGCTGGACCGGTTCAGCGTCCATGGTGCCTTCGATTATTTTGCCAACATTCCCCTTTCCCTTAAGGCCGGGGAAAGCCAGAACCGCGCTCCACCCCGGAAGAATCCTGTACTTTTCGTCTGTCATGTAAAACTCAAGGTTGGCCTTCATCCTTGCCTTCTCTACCGCTGTAAACGGCGCGCGCTTGATGACAACAGACATTACGCCCGGCCTCTCCCAGTTCCAGTAGTCCCACTGGTACACCACAATATGATCAGAGGGATTCTTCACGCCCATCTCTTTCAGCGCGGTGACTATGGTGTTCATGAACTTGAGAAAAGCCCACTCCGACCTTATGCTCCACATGACCTCTTCGTAAACAAGCTGCCCGCGGTCCGTGAGCCTTGCGAGCATCTCGCGTATGCCTTCAACGGTGTGCAGGTACTCGGGCGCGAGCGTGCATACAGCTCCATGCTCGGCGTGGTTGTTCATGTGAGTTATCATGTCATAGTTTTCGTTAGTGGCGCGCAGGTAGGCCCTGCCCTCGGTCCGGTATATGGTCGTGTTTTCGTATGACTTTGCGGAGAGTTCATAGAAGAGGCCGGACATCATGGTTTCATGAATTATAGGATTAAACTCCACGCCTGTAATCCTGGTCTTGCCTGGAAGTTTTTTCAGCGAGTTGACTATTCCGTCAGCAGACGCCCCCATGATAAAAACATTGGCATTGTTGAGGTAATTGGGAAACCTGATGTCCCAGGTGACACCGTGGTCACCGTAGATTACCCTGTCATAAAAAGCGCCGTTGTTTATGTACAGGAAGTCCCTCTCTGTTTTGGTGATGTATTCCACCCTTCCCATGAGGTTGTCCCTGGAAAAGAGGTAGGTGTAGTTTTTCAGCTTTTCAGAATATATCTTGAAACTTTTTTCTGATGAATGGAGGGGCTTGTAGTTCATCGAAAGGTCCAGTACGAAAGGATAGTACCCGGTCCCGTTAATCACATAACGGGCCATATACTCCTTGTATGGCTCGGGAGTAGACAGGAGATAACTGCTTCCGTCGGGGCTCTTTTTGTAAACCTCGCCAAGGAGCTTTTTCTCCTGCGGGATGGTTACATTGGGCATGATCTTCTGCTCAAAGTCCGCTGCCTTTATCTGCCTGGGGATTTCCATGTTCATCATGAGAAAATACACCACGCCGGCAATCGATGCCGCGGAAAGAAGCATCCCGCCGATTTTTAAAAAAATATTTTTCACAGAAAACATCAGTATAAAAAGAAAAACCAGCGGCAGTATCGAAAGCACCAGCAGCGTGTTTTCCGATTTAAGGTATGATACCGCCACTATGGGATACACGACACCAAGCGCTGACGCGGTGAGGTCAACGAAATATATCTTATGCGAATCCGCCCGTGAAAAAATCGACGACACAATCACTGAACCGAAAAAGAAAGGCGCGATGAGAAGGTACGGGAACTGGAAATTGTCGAGGCGGACGATACTGTAATAGGAAAGCCCGATAGACAGAAAAAAGACAACAGTCGCGACGAAAAGGACAAACCTCCTGTTGAACCTGAGCAGGTAGAAACTCACAAGCCCGCCCAGCGCGATACCGAACATGGCAATTGATATAACGGTTGTAGCCTGCAGGTAATTTGAAACGATCATGAGCAGGTGAAAGAGTATTGTCTCAAGGGTGATGATACAGAAGGGGAAAATCAGGACCGCGAAAAAATTGACGATAGCCTCTGCCCTGATACGGAATTTTGACAGCATAGTAAAAGTGCCTCCAATAAAATTAAATACCTGAATTCAGCCGCAGATTTTTACTTCTGCTGTAACCGGTTTTCATTAATGATTTTTAAATATAAAGAGCATAGCGGAATATTCGAAACACCATCTTCATTATATCAAGAAAGAAATTAAACATATAATTGACATAAATTTTCGGATAGTAATTATTTGCCATAAATGACGAGGAATTTGATTTAAGCAACATTTTTTTAGGGCAATATCCATCTTACGGAACGATACATGAAAAAAGAACTTGTTAAGAAACTAGCCGACCTCCTGAAAAACAGGAAGCTCGAAAACGAGATCAGGATAATGGAGGTCTGCGGAACCCATACCGCGGAATTCTTCAAGACCGGGGTGAAGGACCTCTTCCCCGAAAAACTCATACTCATTGACGGCCCGGGCTGCCCGGTGTGCGTTACGCCGAACCATTACCTTGACCGGGGCATTGAGATCGCAAAAAATTTTAAAACTATTGTGACAACATTCGGCGACATGATAAAGGTTCCGTCGTCGTACAGCTCCCTTGCGGCAGAGAAGGCAGAGGGGATGGATGTGCGCATAGTTTATTCGCCAATGGACGGAATCAGGATTGCGCAGGAGAACCCGGAACGGGAGGTTGTTTTCTTCAGCGTGGGATTTGAAACTACCGCCCCCTCCGAAGCACTGGCAATACTCGCTGCAAAAGAAAAAAACGTGAGGAACTTCTCAATACTC
Organism: uncultured Leptospirales bacterium; assembly: GCA_964440335.1. Taxonomy (GTDB): domain Bacteria; phylum Spirochaetota; class UBA4802; order UBA4802; family UBA5550; genus JAAYBQ01. Next base: position 2,053 of record CAYTSF010000079.1, on the reverse strand, counting down.
TCGGGCAACAAGCTCACTCCGCCCGCAGTCGGGGCGTTGCTCAACGCTGACGAGGTGCTCATTGACGGATTCATTGTACCGGGCCATGTAAGTGCCGTTATAGGCCGCGCGCCGTGGAACTTCATTGCAGAGAAGTATGGAAAGCCGGGAGTGATATCAGGCTTCGAGTCCCATGACCTCATAACAGGAGTTTTAATGCTCGTCGACATGATCGAGAAACGCGACATTGCAGTAAAAAACAACTACCCCGTTGTCGTGCGCGAACAGGGCAACCCGAAGGCCGTGGAGATTTTATACAGTGTGTTTGAGGACTCGGACTCCGAGTGGAGGGGGATAGGCGTGATCCCCGGCAGCGGGTTTAAGATCCGCGATGAGTTTGCCATGTTCGATGCCGAAAGAAAGTTCCCGGTTACACCACCGCCTGTCAAGGAGCACCCCGGTTGCAGGTGCGGCGAACTGCTGCGCGGAGTAATCACGCCACCGGAGTGCCCCCTCTTCGGAAAAGCCTGCTCGCCTGAAAGGGCCATAGGCCCATGCATGGTTTCCAGCGAAGGGCCCTGCGCCGCATACTACAAGTACTGGAGAAAATAATGAAGAAGATACTCCCCGGCCATGGAAGCGGCGGAAAACTCATGAACGACATGATCTCGGGCGTCATAAAGGAGACCCTGGGAAAGACAAGCATACAGATAGACGATTCGGCCATACTCGACGTGGCTCCCGGTAAAATTGCATTCACCACAGACTCGTACACCGTTACGCCGATCTTTTTTCCGGGCGGTGACATAGGCAAACTGGCGGTGAACGGAACAGTCAATGACCTTGCAGTAATGGGGGCAACGCCGAAATTCATATCCTGCTCGCTCATACTTGAGGAGGGATTTGACTTCGAATCACTGGAAAAAGTTCTCTCATCAATGAAACAGGCTGCTGACGAGGCTGGCGTGCAGATTGTAACAGGCGACACGAAGGTTGTTCCCAACGGCAAGGGCGACAGGATTTACATCAACACATCGGGTATAGGCACCTTTGAGAATCCTGTTCAGCGAAGGGAAATCGCGGCTGGTGATAAAATCATTGTCAGCGGGACAGCAGGCGACCACGGGATCACCATAATGTCGCTGCGCAATGACCTGAAATTTTCGAGCAGCCTTAAATCCGACTGCGCGCCGTTAAATGGAATGATAGCACAGGTCACTGCAAAGTTCCCGGAAAGCATTAAGTTCATGCGCGACGCAACGCGCGGCGGCATCGCATCGGTGCTTAACGAGATAACTGCCGGTGCTGTGTACTCTGCAAAACTGCTGGATGAGGATATCCCGGTAACAGACGAAGTTAAGGGTATCTGCGGCATACTTGGGCTTGACCCGGTTTATGTAGCCAACGAGGGGAAGGTGATCATCATTGCAAAAGCTGCTGACGCACAGGGGATTGTGGATACGCTGCGGGAACACCAGTACGGGAAGAACGCCGCTCTTATCGGCGAGATAGACAGTGTCTACCCCGGGAAGGTTTATGTCGAGACTTTCATAGGAGGCAGAAGGCTGCTGCCGCTCCTGATTGAGGAGCAGCTGCCCAGGATCTGCTGATCCAACCAGCATGTATCTGTTTGCCGAATTACATCGGATACATACTGTTATTCGTTAACATAAACTTTTACCGTTGCCGTACCCTGGCATATATCTCCAGTGAACCCCAGGAAATATCCTTGCATGAGTAGATTGCGTACTCCCTGACAAAAAAATTGTACCTGATTTCAAGAAAACAATCGGGCGTGGTATAAGCCGTATCGCGCCTGTAAGTGAAATGAAAATCGTCGAATTTGTCCAGTATTACCGGATCTTCAACAAATCTGCAGTTACCATAATTATCAATGACTGTTATTGACTTTACCGCAAAAAAACCGGACCTCAAAGGATAGACAGTCTCATAATCCTGACAGGGATGATATATTCCATTTTCATCATAGTACCGCATTCTGAAAAATATCAGGATGCCGGATAGTGTTATCAGGATAATAAACGCAACAAACCATGCTCTCTTCAGTTTCAAA
>CAYTSF010000078.1:12993-15131 GCA_964440335.1 uncultured Leptospirales bacterium | reverse complement strand
CTGCCGGGGTAATAATAAATAAAAAAAACAACCATCTGGTTGTTTTTTTTATTTATACGCTCACTTGGAATTTCCGCCGCAGCCGTTTCATGTACTTCAATAAAACCGTAAGAGTTTTTACCCGTGCCGGAACATCACCATGTTTAGTCAAAAAAGTCAGAAAGCGGCTGTGCATGCATGCAGGTTATAATCAGGTATTAACTATGTGTATTTTAACAAAAATCATTCCTGATAACACAGGTACCGGATTTTGAATAAATTGAGATAAGACATTTATACTCTATTCCTCAATTCTAACATTAAAAGTAATTGGAAATTGATTTTTTGATGAAAAAGAAGTTATCTTAACTCCCGAATCACCAGTTTTACTATCAATTTCTGTGGATTTGTAGTACTGCGAACTTGGTGTAGTCGAAAGCGTCAGACTTTCTTTATTTTCCAGACAGAAAAGATCATCGGCTGTTCCATAATAATTACCAACTGTCCATAATTTACCAATATCTGTAGATGTTTTCGCTTCAACGATATTAACACCATGAACTCTATTCAATCCTGCATTTACTGAATTCGGGTAAGAAGATATAATTCCCTCATGAATATGAGTGATAAGCACTCCTGTTCCAGGTACAAACCAATCAGTTGTTGCGGCAGCTAACTTACCTTCAAGAATCAGCGATTGTTTATTCGAAAGAGAAATTTTATAAACCTGATGACTGCTCTCAATATCATCTATTGAACCATTAATTTTTGTTATCTGAGGATCAGGTGAGCATGAAAAAACTAAAGAGACTATTGCTATGCATGTTGTCATTGTTACAGATTTGGCTATCTTATAACTTTTTCCAAGAACGATTAACAAGAACACACTTATTGCTATCAAGAGATAGAGAGTCTGCATATCATCCCGATTTTTAAAACCGATTGTATAATTTGGATTAATCTCAGCAAATGACACCCATGATTCACCACCAATTTTGTATCTCTCCCAGGCAAGAAGCGGCGCTGGGTCTTTGCCGTCATTCGCGCTACCCCATGAACCTCCAGCCATAAGGCTCCAATAACCAGCACCATTAGTTTCATAAGATGTATCATACAGATCAGGTAAACCAAGTGCATGACCAAATTCATGACAGTAAACACCGATAGAGGTATCACCAGCAGTTTCAACATATTCTGGCTGGATTGTGTATACGTTAAAACTGACTCCATCAGTCGAAACAACACCTGCTCCGTCACCATAATAATTTGCACTATATAAATCCCACTGATGGGACCATATTTCGGTTGATACCCCAGACTTTTCTTCCCCTGAACCAACATGAATAACAATTACAACATCCACGTCTCCATCTTTATCATTATCATATTGACTGAAGTCTGTGCTGCTATACTGACTAACCATTAATGTAACTGCCTCATTCACAAGTTGACCGGGATGATCATCCTGATTGTCTACATTAGTACCGTAATAACTTCCAGACTGTGAAACTGTTGATGAGAGAGTGTAAACATCAAATTGAATAGTTAAACTCTTAGCTGACATATCCTTATAATACTTTTTTACTGATAAGGATGAATCCGTTACACCGTTAAGCAGATTTGAATAAAATGTCGAAGTTGAAACACCATCAAAACTTGATCCTGAATATGCAACCAGCACGACTGGTATTTTTATTGTTCCAGAACCGATAGACGAAGATTTATTTGAATTCAAAGATTTCCGGGTGGTCAATGTATCCACTTTCTTCATCATAGTATCCAGTCTCCCCTCATCCTGCCACTTCTTGAGCAGATCGGGGTGTGGAGGCATTGCCATGGATGGAACCGTTCCCATCATAAACGGCAATAACAACATGAATATATAAATTAATTTTTTCATAAATCGCTCCTTTTAAACTCCTCGATAACAATACTGAAACCTGTGTCTTTTATCACTTCGCCAGTTGCCCTGTCATTCGTAAGGCGCTTCAGGGATTTTATAAACGGGCAGACATCGCTGAACTCTGCTTTCATGACCATTGGGCCATCTGAATCACCGCCCCTTGCCCCTTCCGCTTTCTTAAAGATTGCGTCAACAGTGAACCCTTCGGCTGGCCTGACATACTTCGCGTCCTTCACGCCGTTGAACGATGCGGATG
>CAYTSF010000078.1:0-12893 GCA_964440335.1 uncultured Leptospirales bacterium | reverse complement strand
ATGACCATGACCGAACTTGTAAGCGTTGAGGGGATCGTCCGTCACAATCCCAAGACCGTTGCCCTTCTTAAATTCACCGAGGCAGAGAGGCCTATTGCCATCCAGATTTTCGGCCACAACCCGGCAACCATGGGAGAAGCCGCGGCTGCCGCTGAAACATACAGGCCCGACATGATCGACATAAACCTGGGCTGCCCTGCTCGCAAGGTCTGCGGCTCTGGCAACGGTGCGGCGCTCCTCAAAGACCCGGCGCTCATATGCAGGATAACTGAAAGCGTGGTAAAAAGCACCGGCCTTCCAGTGACAGCAAAGATACGCACAGGGTGGGACTCAAGGTCGCGCAACTACCTGGACGTGGTCCATGCCCTCGAGGACGGCGGCGTGTCATTCATCACTGTGCACGGCCGCACGCGCGAACAGCAGTACGAGGGTCTTGCGGACTGGAACGCCATACGCGAGATCAGGGAGAAGGCAAAGGTCCCCATCATAGGTAACGGCGACATCGATTCGCACGAAAAGGCCGGAGAGATGATGCGCTTCTCGGGCTGCGACGCTGTAATGATAGGCCGCGGCGCACTGGGCAACCCCTGGATCTTCAGCGGCATAAAACCGGGCACCGCGGAGATACTGGAGCAGGTAAAGCTGCACCTGAAGATGATGATCGATGAGTACGGCGACTGGGGCGTGCACATGATGCGCAAGCATATCGTCAAGTACATACACGGTGTTAAGAACGCGGCGCGTGTCAGGCACTCCATCGTCCTTGCAACGGGTTACGACGAGATACTCGATATACTTAAAGTGCTGGAGAACGATAATGATTAAGGGCATGGGCGTTGACATTGTTCATGTGCCGCGCATAAAAAAACTCATGGACGAACACGGCGAAAGATTTTTGAAGAAGATACTTTCTGACGAGGAGATTTCGCGCATACCAAGGGTAGCCGGGGAACTTTATGTTTCAGGGCGCTTTGCTGCAAAGGAGGCACTGGTCAAGGCATGCGGAACAGTTTTCGGTTTCAGCGAAGTATCGGTATTAAATGAAGGTTCAGGCAGACCGTACTTTTCGGGCGCGGCCTTTGCGGAAATTTCAGGCGGGGGGAGAGTCCACCTCTCAATAAGCCATGACACGGACTATGCTGTTGCATATGTTATTATTGAAGGCATATAAACCGGAAGCCCCCGGCAGATTTACTCAAAGTGTTACATATACAGTTTTCTGCCACCCCCGGAGGTGGTTAATGGACTTGACCAGTTCTCTCGCGGAGGTGCAGAGAAAAGTCAGTTTTTTTGTGATTGATTAAGTTTTAGTAGCCCCCGCCGGGGGACGCCGCAAAAATTTGATTAACAGGAATAAGTTTATCAGCTGGGGGGCCTTACTTATCACACCCCGTAATACCTCTTCTGCTCCCGTACTGTTGATACCGGGAACCTGCCGTAGTGGTGCCCCGGCCATATCTTCGTATCGTCGGGCAGCGTGAGTATGCGGTTTCTGATTGAATCGAGTATAAGCTCCTCTGACCCGTCACCGGAGTCAGTGCGTCCCATACCCTCTGTGAAAAGGGTATCGCCTGTGAAGAGATTATCCCTGCAGCTGAGGCATATACTCCCGGATGTGTGGCCCGGAGTATGTATGACTCTGAGTTCATTGCCGCCTATGCTGATGATATCATCATGGTTCAGCAGCTTTACATTACGCTTCCTGTTCCTCCCCCCCTTGACAAAGGCCGCCAGCCTGTTAATGCTTTTATCAAGATAGCCGAAGTCCTTCTCATGGATACACAGCTCGGCGCCCGTGACCTTGCAGAAATAATTGTTGCCCGACGTATGGTCAAAATGCCCGTGCGTATTTACAATCTTTGTTATGTGAAGACCATACCTTTCAATGAACTCTGAAATCCTCCTGAAATCAGACGACGGGTCAATGAGCAGCGCCTCGCCACTGTCCAGGTCGCCAATAAGGTAGCAGAAGACCGCCATCTGCCCTACAAGTATCTGTTCAATTATCATAGCTTACCCGTTCTTTGGAAATCCGCTCAAGAAAAAGCGTGAAGAATGCCCATGATTATAGATAAAAGATAAATAAAAAACTGCACACTGTCACCTGTTTTGATAAAAACTCCCTGTATTTTGAACTGATTCTCCGATTTTTAACAAAAAAAATTTGCTGATTAATCATTGACAGAAATCAGCCCGACGAATTAATACCAACAAGTTCTCAGGGCGGGGCGAAACTCCCCACCGGCGGTAATGCCTACAGGCAGAGCCCGCGAGCGCCTGCAGATGCAGGGACAGCAGACCCGGTGTAATCCCGGGGCCGACGGTTAAAGTCCGGATGAAAGAGAAGATATTCCGCGATATCATACCCGTGGTATAGGGTTTCGTGATGTCACTTCATAATCTCAATTCATCCCAATCCCCTGTGAACTATTTTTCTGAATATTAAAGATTTGCTGAGCCCGGTATTTGCACGCCCGCACCATGAGTATCAGAAACCTGATACCAGTTCCGGGCTGCTGGGGTGAAGCCTCCGCAGGCGCCACACTGAGCCGTGTCGAAGTGGCTTCCTGCGGGAGCGTGACGCAGCCTCGTGATACAAGTATCAGACACCTGATACTTAAAGGGGTGCAGGGGCGAAGCCCCTGCATATGCCCCCGCAGGGGTTTCCTGCGGTTGCGTAACGCAGTCCCGCGAAAAGGAAAAATTGGTTGTTATAAAAGTATTGTTAAAATAAATGACGCAAAGGAGAAGTTTATGAAATCGAGCACAATTCCTGAAGTAATTGAAGATATAAGAGTGGGTAAGATGATTGTCCTTGTGGACAACGAGGACAGGGAGAATGAGGGCGACCTCGTTATTGCAGCGGAGCACTGCACGCCAGAAGTAATAAATTTCATGGCAACACACGGACGCGGTCTTATCTGCGCGCCGCTTACACATACAAGGGCAACGAAGCTCGGCCTTGACCTCATGGTGCAGGAGAACACCGACAAGTTCGGCACTGCATTCACTGTTTCGGTTGATGCCGTTGAAGGCACGACAACCGGCATATCGGCCCACGACAGGGCAAAGACCGTTCAGGTACTCCTTGACGAGAAGACAGTGCCCGAAGACCTGCGCAAACCGGGACACATCTTCCCACTTGCCGCAAGAAAAGGCGGTGTGCTGGTCCGCGCGGGACACACAGAGGGCGCGGTTGACCTCCCCCGCCTTGCCGGTCTCAAGCCCGCTGGTGTTATTTGCGAAATCCTCAACGAAGACGGCACCATGGCACGCAGGCCGGACCTGGACAAGTTCGCGGCGAAGCACGGACTGAAGATCGCCACCATATCTGACCTCATTAAATACAGGCAGCACAAGGAGAGGCTGGTACACAGGATCTCCGAGGCAGAGATGCCCACTGATTACGGCAATTTTAAAATACTGGCTTTCGAAAACGAGGTGGGCGACGAGACGCACATCGCGCTCATCAAGGGGGACATTGAAGGAGACAAGGAGGTGCCTGTACGCGTACACTCCGAGTGCCTGACCGGCGACGTGTTCGGGTCGCGCAGGTGCGACTGCGGTTCGCAGCTCCACACAGCCATGGAATACATCGAGAAGCACGGTTTCGGCGTCATACTCTACCTGAGGCAGGAGGGCCGCGGCATAGGCCTGGGCAACAAGATCAAGGCATACCACCTGCAGGACAAGGGCCTTGACACAGTTGAGGCCAACCTGAAGCTCGGGTTCCCCTCTGACCTGCGCAACTACGGCATAGGCGCGCAGATACTCGTTGACCTGGGGCTCCGCAAAATACAGCTCATCACCAACAACCCGAAAAAAATAATAGGGATCGAGGGATACGGACTTGAAGTTACAGGAAGGATTCCCCTTGAGATCCAGGCGCGCGATGAGAACAGGTACTACCTTGAGACCAAGCGCGACCGCATGGGGCACCTCATACTGGGAAAGAACGAGTAGCGGCCGGTGGGAATCCAGGTGACAGAAAACCGTCTGCCCACAGTGCTCATCGTCGATGACGAGGAGGTAATCCGCATAACCATCCAGAAGAAACTTTCGCGGATGGGATTCAACGTTCTTTCCTTCGAGAAGGCCGAGGACGCCCTTTTCTACATAAAGAACAGCCCGGGTGAGGCTGACCTGATCCTCACAGATATTAAGCTCCGCAAGATGGACGGCATAGAGCTCCTGCGCAGGGTGAACAACCTTGATGAGCCAATACCGGTGCTTATAGTAAGCGGCCATGGAAATGTTGAAGACGCGATCAGGGCTCTCAGGTACGGGGCCAGCGATTATATCAGGAAGCCTTTTGACATAAACGATCTCACCTCGTCGGTCAGGGCAGTGCTCAAGCGCAAGTTCGAGAAGAAAGAGACCGAGGTTTTCGGCCAGTACAGGCTCTACGAGAAGTCAGTATTCCTTATCCCCAATAACGGTGAACTCATCAACACTATTTCGTTTAACCTGACCAAGGACCTTGTGCCGGCCGGGCTCTTCAACTACACAACGTCAGAAAACATCGCTCTATCACTGAAAGAAGCCATTGCCAATGCCATGTTTCACGGCAACTTCGAGATAGACTCCTCGCTTCGGGACAGCGGGGGCATGAAGGAGTTCAACGAGGTGATTGAGCAGAGAAAAAACCTTTCTCCATACAGGGAAAGAAAGATAAGAATTACATACGAGCTGACACAGGAATATGTCTGCTACGAGATAGAGGACCAGGGCCGTGGATTTGATTTCAGGGCCCTGCCTGACCCGCGAGACCCCGAGAACTTCTTCAAGAACAGCGGCAGGGGGCTCCTCATTATCCGCATACACATGGACGAGGTCAGCTGGAACGAAACCGGCAGCACTATAAAGCTGAAAAAATACAAGGTTAACAGAACGGCATAACAGGAGATATTATGGACGCGCTCAAATGGAACGGCGACTCGGTTACTATACTTGACCAGCGGCTTCTGCCTCTCAAAGAGGTTTACAACACATACAATCACTACTCCGACGTGGCAGAGGCCATAAGGAGCATGGAGACGCGCGGCGCGCCTGCAATCGGCATCGCCGCGGGCATGGGCATAGCTCTTGCGGCAATGAAAATAACCACCGGCGACATCGTGAAGTTCAGGGACGAGATGGGCAGGGTCTTCGATATATTCGCTGCAACCCGGCCCACGGCCGTGAACCTCTTCTGGACCATAAACCGTATGAAGAAGATAATCCACGAACTGACTGACGTGAGGCAGATCAAGGAGCGCCTGCCAAAAGAGGCTGTCATGATACACGAAGAGGACGTGGCAGCCAACAGGCAGATGGGCAAAAACGGCAGCAGGTTCCTGAACGACGGCGACGTTGTTATGACGCACTGCAACGCGGGCGCCCTGGCTACGGGTGGGTACGGCACTGCGCTGGGCGTGATACGCGCTGCGGTCGAGGAGGGTAAAAGGATAGAGGTCTTTGCATGCGAAACCAGGCCCTACCTCCAGGGCGCCAGGCTCACGACATGGGAACTCATCAAGGACAATATTCCGGTCACACTCATCACGGACAACATGTCCGGGCACTTCATGAAGTCCGGGGTGATCCGCAAGGTTATAGTGGGCGCTGACAGGATAGCCCGCAACGGCGACACAGCAAACAAAATCGGCACATACACCCATTCAGTGCTGGCGCGTGAACACGGCATCCCCTTCCTTGTAGCTGCGCCCATGTCCACGCTGGACCCTGACACCATGAGCGGCAATGACATCGTGATTGAACAGAGGAGCATAGACGAGGTGGCATTCATCAAAGACGTGCAGATAGCACCCGAGGGGATAAAGATACTCAACCCGTCATTCGACGTTACACCTGCGGCGAACATAAGCGCCATAATAACCGAGAAGGGAGTCATAGAAAAACCTGAAGGAAAGGGGATCATGGGGCTGTTTTAGACAGCTTCAGTACATGATACTGTAATAGTACAGGGCAATCCTTCCGCCATACAACAGCGTGATTATAATACCGGCGCTGATGAATGGCGCGAAGGGCATCTTCTGCCTCAGGGTACCACCTTTTAAAAGGCCCCACACCACACCGCAGAGCGCACCTCCCACAAGCGTTACCTCGAGCAGCACCAGGCTCTGTTCCAGGCCGAATAAAAAACCCGCAGCGGCATAAAATTTCAGGTCACCGAAACCGAAGGAACCTGGAAAAACAAGCAGCACCACAAGAAAGAAAACCGAAAGCAGCAGGAACCCGTAAAAGCTGTCAAGGTACTCTCCGCGCTGTATCACCGGATAGAGCGAGAGGAGCGCGAAAACCACGATGAGGCTGTCAGGTATCTTCATTGTCATGTAATCAATTATACCGATGGAGACAGAGACGCAGCAGATCATGTATATGAAAAACGTGGCCGGCATCATACCCGTAACATGGATAACAAGTATTGCCATAAGGCCGAAGATCACCTCCCACAGGGGATACATGAGCGATATTCTTTTACCGCAGGAGCTGCATTTACCCAGGCAGAAGAACCAGCCCAGTACCGGTATCATGTAAAGCGCGGCAGGAGCTGTACCGCAATGGGGGCACGCCGACCTGGACAGGAGGGCCGCTCCGGGTTGCTCCGAGAACATCCCCCTGGCAAAACGCAGGGAGAGCGTGTAGAAAAAACTGCCGAAGATTGTGCCTGCTATGAAGGCCGCGCTGTAGATCATTGTTTATCTGCCGGTCACATGCTCAGGTCCAGGCTGTACCTGATGCCCACTGTTAGTTCTGTCTCGCTCCCGCCGATTACTGTTTCTGAAAGCTTGTCCTGGTCCTGGACCGATGTTGTCCTTCCGAGATAGCATGTATACTGAAAAGCCAGGGAGTAGTGCCTGCTCAGTACCGCTTCGGCGCCCACCTTGAATAGAAATCCGAAAACATAACCGTCATAAAGCGCCTCTTTTCCGGGCATTGACGCCAGTACACCGGGGCTGGACTGGTTTATCTGGAGCATTATGTAATTCATATAAAATCCGCCGGCAAAAAAGAACCTGGCCCTGGAAGAGAGAGGGATTGCCATGCCTGCTGTCAACGGGAAGGTGAACCTGTTGTAATCCATGGTGATCGTATTGTCGTCAATTGACGCTTCTGGATTGAGGATGAGAGTGCTGCAGTATTCCCAGCCTATACCGATTAGAAGTGACTGGTAGACATAGAAAAATTCAATGCCCAGAACCGGTACGCGCACCGGTTCAAATTCTGTCACATCAGCGCCCGGTACATCATGCATCTCCACATTCAGGTTGCGGCAGATATTACCCGGCGTACCGCCATCCGTGCTTACGCCCGTGTTTATGCCCATGCCGAATATGCCCGAAGCGTGGATTGCATGTGCGGAGGAGAGAAATATTATGATTGCCGCGAGTATCCGTTTCATCATCAACTCCCAGGCTCGAAGTGGACTGAGGCTGACAGGGTAAAAATGAATCCCGTAAAGTCAACAGCCGAATAGTCATCGCCCGAGGTTATGTTTGCTGTCCTGCCGTACATGAAACGCACGCCGCATCCTATGGATGTACTCCCGCCGGTCATGTACTCGCAGCCCAGCTCCGCCACAAGGGGGAATGCGTATCCGCCGAAACCTGCCGAATGCTCCATGGAGGCAGACTTGAAGCTCATGGCCGACATGCCGTACGCAAAGGCCATGCCGCAGCCAAAGTATATCCTGGACTCTCCCCAGTAAAAGAGGTTAACACCGAAAGTTACAGGCACATCAACAGACCACTGGCTGTACGCAACCTTCACCACCTCTGTTCCCGCAGCGTCAATGGTCTTCCCGCTTCCGCCCGACATGGTATAGAGGCTCCATACACCGGTCTTGAAATAAAAGGCGTCGCCGGTAAACATTGTTTCAAAGGCGGCCACCACACCAACCGGCGGCTCGACAGTTGTGACCGCCAGAGTGTCAGAGGACCTGTTGATGTCATTGAGGCCGTCATTGACCCCCAGCTCGTTATGCTGCCACCCTGAACTCATTGTGCCGCCGGCATGGGGCGTAAAGCCGAAGCGCATGTGCAGGGCAATATCCGCAGCGGAAAGATGGTGGTGCAGAGCGAGAACAAGGATAATGGCCAGTGCCATGACGCGGAACATCCCATCCCCCATTAAATTAATCAGCCTGCCGCTTAACATATATCAGTACCTGTTAAAGTGATACATGACACCAAGCCTGTACCTGCTGCCAGTATAATCCATGTAGTAGTCGTCGTAGGGGCCGGCGCCTGTTGACGCCACGGGTGAACTCGACACGGTCATGTATTCCCATTCGAGAAAAAGCGAAAAGTCAGCCGTGACCGCAGACTCGATGCCGGCAATAAAACCATAACCGAAGAGCTGCTCATTGATGCTCTCTCTTCCTGATGTTGTCGTTATGTTCCCTGTACCGAATATGTACGAGCCCCCTGCCCCCATGTAAAACATGCCGTAGTCCCTGACCGGAATGTTGATACCTGCATAAACCGGCACCTCGGTAAAGGATGCGTCGGTCCCAGTAACGCTTCCGGCAGAACCGTTGTTGAGGGCCCCACTCTCGGCCGGGTATGAAAAATCCGCTCCTGAACGGAAGAAGAGGAAACCCAGGTCGATCTTAATCATTGCCCCTGCCGAAACGTTCTGCTGCCGGTCAGCCCAGACCGGTTTCCCGGAAAGGTTGCCCACGTCATACTGGTAGCCCAGGTAGAGCCCCCCGGAAATCGTGCCGGCAGGGAACGCAGGCAGCGCAGCCAGTATGACGAATAAGCAGAATGTTATCTTCAGACGATTCATTGAAAGTGCCCTGTAATAAAATATACCTAAAAAGCAATTTTTGAAATAAAGCAACCAAAAAAATTGACAAACAGGCCCCTCTGTTTTTTTATAAGAGATTCCCGGAAGTTTTAACTCCGGGTTTACGGTAACCGGAAAAGGCCATGAAAAGACCACTGCTCTGCATAATACCCCTCTTTCTCATACTCCTGTGCTGTTCAGGCATTGCCAGGCGCCACGACACGGCAGAGGGGGAGCTTGAATATGCGGTATCGGTACTGGAAAAGGACAAAAACCTCTTCGCTGAGCTTAATGCAGCCGAGTATCCCGGCAACGGCTACTTTTACATCATCGATTCAAAGGGGGTCATAGTCATGCACCCTGAGAAGGCGCTGGAGGGGGACGATTTCAGCAGGTACGGGTTTATCCAGCAAATACTTAAAATGGTCAATGGCTGCATAAGTTTCAGGTCAGGGAGCCGTACAATCAGCATCTACTTCAGGGGGATGAAGAGCGGGGAAATACTCTGCTTTGTATTTGAATCATCCACCGGAACAGAAACATATAAAGAATGCAAAGAGTGAAGCAAAATGAACAAAAAGAACGAATTCAAAACCGTCGTCTTTGCGGGGGGCGGCAGCAGGTGCCTGTGGCAGGTGGGATTCTGGGACGTGGCGGCACCCGGACTTAAAATAAAACCTGAAATAGTGGCTGGCGTGAGCGCCGGAGCAGCCATGGCCGCAATGGTCATGGCAGGCACATCGCAGCTGGGAATCCGCCTGATAAAGGAGGCCACTGCAGCCAATAAAAAGAACTTCTACTTTTCAAACATCTTCAGTAAGGAACCGGCTTTCCCGCATTACAGAATTTACAGGGACACGGTTGTCCGGGCACTGGGGGGCGATGCGGTAAAAAAAATAAAGTCCGGCCCCGAGATACGCGTCATGTTCTCGCACCCTCCCCTTTACCTGGGCGCCAGGAGCGGGACTATTGCCGGCATGCTGGCATATACAATCGAAAAACACACAATGCACCCTGTTCACCCGAAACTCGCCTCAAGGCTCGGCTACACAGCTACCGTCGCAAAGCTCAACGACTGCGATACCGCTGATGAGATGGCAGACCTGGTGATGTGCTCATCATGCACCCCTCCCTTTGTTCCGGTACTGCGCCACAACGGCAGGGTCACGCTCGATGGCGGCGTGATCGACAACGTGCCTGTATCGGCAATCGGCAGCGACGGGTCCGACGGAAAGATGCTGGTGCTCATGACAAGGGTATACGACAGCAAGAGGATACCGGAAGTTCCGGGCAGGGTATATGTTTATCCCTCATCAGCACCGCCTGTCTCCAAGTGGGACTATACCAGTCCTCAGGGGCTACAGGGGGCGTATGACCTGGGGAGAAGGGACGGGGAGGTTTTCCTGAAAAAAGTTTTATCCACGCCCCCGTCATAAGATGGAAGGACCGGGGGCAGACCGGGCGCACAGGGGGATCAGCATTCACCTGTATAAAAAGATATTACCTCCCTCCTGGCAAGGCGCATCACCTTTTCAGAGACGTTCCTGTGAAGCATGTGCTGCAAGCCCTGCCTGCAGTGGTTCCCCACAACTATGAGGTCAGCGCCGAGCTTTTCGGCCTGCCCTGCTATCACATCCGCCGGGTCACCCACCTCAACAATGGGCTGGATATCATTAAACACAGCAGAGAGGGCCTTTATGTAATCGTTGAGCCTCATAAGCGTATCCTTGCATGCACGGTCCCTGTATTGCTCCCACAGGGCATAGGCATCGGAATACAACGACACCCTTGATATGTCCTGCACAACATGAATGATAAAAAGTTCCGCGCCCTCGCATTTCATCCTTGCAAAGACCTTGCCGATGATATCCTCTGTCTTCTCTGAAAAATCGACCGCAAGCAGTATTCTTTTAATTTTCATAATCGCACCTCATGGAAGCCTGTAACTGTCTATGGTCTTTGCTATGAGTGCCCTGGTGTGCTCGCTCAGGTTCTCCATCTCGAATCCGTTCAGGAAAAACTCTTTATTGTCCTCGTCGGGCCTGGACCATTTACAGGCAGCATTAAATTCCAGGTATTCCCTGTTGCCTGAATTTCTCATATCCGGCGGGAGTTTCATCCTCAGGGCATAAATCCTGCCCTGGCTCATGGGAGCTTCAGAAAGTATCATGACCCCTGTCTGAGATATATCTATGACAAAACCCAGAAAATCATCCCCTTCAAAAATCCGGAGATAAAAGATGAGGTACATCCTTTTATGCCCTCTTTCACTGTGTTTCATGCCGTACCTCCTTCTTTCAGAGATAAATGTGCCCGCAAAACCGGAACACGCGCATCCAGGAATAAAGTATGAAAGTACGGGGTTGTTTT
The DNA here is from genome assembly GCA_964440335.1 of uncultured Leptospirales bacterium. Taxonomy (GTDB): domain Bacteria; phylum Spirochaetota; class UBA4802; order UBA4802; family UBA5550; genus JAAYBQ01. The sequence continues at coordinate 1,730 of CAYTSF010000078.1, read as the reverse complement.
CAAATTTTTGTTATCTGTATAATGGAGGCAGGGCAAAGAGTAGAGAGCGGGAAGGGACAGGTAATTCACACCCGGGGATTATGCCGGGTGTGAATCCGGCATGATTAGAAATCCTGTACCGACATGGCCCTGAAGAAATCCTCAGCGGTGATCTGCTCATTGATAAACTGATCGTATGTTAACCGCGACACAGAATAAACGGTCCTTGTTCCATCGGAATTCAGGATAATAACAGCCAGCGTGCCCCTGTGGTCTAACTGCTGTACCACATAGAGGAGCCCCAGTATGATTACATAGACCCTGGTCTCGTTATCATTGATCCCAACCTTGTCCTTGTAATAAACAGTCACGCCAATATTCTTCTCAACAACCGGGTCTGTAAAAAAATCAGAGAACTTGACATCGCTGTTTGAAGAACCTGATCCCGTATCTGATGTCTTGTTTGACCCCGTATTTGAACCGGTATTTGATTTAGATGTAGCACAACCGGAAAGAAGTATTGAACCGGTTAAAAGCATCAGCGCAATAACAGAAAAATATTTTTTCAAAATATGCCTCCACTAGATTGTTTAATTGAATTACCGTTTAAATTCATCAATAATTCGAAAAAAGACTTTTATTAAAGTAACTGACAATCCACTTTAAGTCAAACCATTTTTTTGGGGCTCACGGGATGGTAACAGTCCCGGCCATTTACAAATGTGTGATACCGGATCAGAAGGATGCATGGAGGGTATTATCAGCCGGGTATGGTCACTCATCAATCCTGGAATGAAGTTCACGGGCCAGGTTCTTAATCTTACCTGAAGTTTCTTTTAAAACCTCCGTGTTCTCAGCGTTCTTCTGAACAATGCTGTTCGTATTCTCAACAGCCTTAACAATATCGGTGATGCCTATCTTCTGCTCATGCATGGACGTCTCTATGATACCCGCCTGTCGCTGAACCGCCAGGGCGCGTTCATTCATGATCTTTTTAAGCTCTTTCTGACCGTTGATCTCCTGGATCGCATCAAGGGACCTGCCCTGTATGAGTTTAAAGTTTTCCAGCAGGTTCTGGATGAACATTAATATTCTGTTGATGATTTTATTCCCGTTCTCAACGTCGTCCCTGTTCTGTCCGATTAGGGCGGCGATCTGTTTCAGCTGCTGTTGCGATGTATCAGCCAGCTTCCCGATTTCATCGGCGACAACGGCAAATCCCCTGCCATATTCCCCGGCACGGGCCGCCTCTATTGACGCGTTGAGGGCCAGGAGGTTTATCCTGTCAAAAAAATCCTCAATTATTGATGTGACCGATGCCACATCCATGGAATTGTTCATGATCTTTTTATTTATCTGGTCCAGCTCATGAGAAGCGGATCTCCCCTCCTCCGCCAGATTAACAAAACTCCTGAAAAGGGAATTAATATCCGTGCTGTGATGCTCAGTAAGGTCAATTGACATGGCAAGGGTGGTGAGGCAATCAACAAGGCTGTTAATGGCTGAGTTCTGGTCAGCTGTCTGTTTTTCAACGTTCTCAGTACCTGCCGATATCTGCTCAAGGGTGGATGTGAGTTCCTCCACTGAAGCTGCATGGTTCTGCGCATTGTCGGAGTATGACTCAATGAGTCCGGAGTTAAGGTCTATGGCCTCTTTAAGATCTGCGACAGTGTGCCTGATTGTTGACACCAGGTTCCTGATGACAACAAGCTGTGAGGTACTCCTCTCTCCGGCCTCCTCAGCCCTTTCCA
>CAYTSF010000077.1:6047-15441 GCA_964440335.1 uncultured Leptospirales bacterium | reverse complement strand
TCAACAGTAATTATTCTTTCCCGCAGCATCCCCTGTTCAATGAGGTGCCTTCGGAATGTTCCTGCCAGGAGGCCGCAGCTCACGGGGGGCGTGCAGGTTTCACCGTTTATGCGGGCTGCGAAGTTGCCGATGGTGAACTCCGTGACCTGGCCCTCTTCGTTCCAGAGCAGAACATCGTCGCATCCATCGCGGCCTGAAAGCGCGGCCTGGTAAACAGACCTTTCGGTTGTTTTGTGGTAGAGAAATGTTTCCGATGATGAAACAGGTGCGGCCGCAGGCCGCGCACTGTAGATCGTGGCGCCATCCGCTGACGGTATTTCAACGGATTCGATTGATGTTTCTCCGCTGCGGTCAAGCAGAAGCCTTATGCGAAGCCTCTCGCTGCGTGCCTGCGATACATGGCCGCTGAGCGCGCTTAAAATTTTCTCCCTGCTGAATTTAAAGGCGAAGAAACGGGCCGAATCCTCCATGCGCGCAAGGTGCATGTCAGTTAAGGTGAAGCCATTGGTGCTCGTCCAGAGGATCGTTTCGAGCAGTTCAAATTCAGGCCTGCTGCGGGTAAATGAGAGGGCCTTGAGCATGGCTTCGTCGTATTCGCTTTCACTGGTAGAGTCATATACTATGCCCCCGCCTGTGCCGAGACCTGCTTCGGCTTTATCCCGGTCAACGGTTACTGTCCTGATGGCCACGCTGAAGCTGGCATTGCCATCAGGTGTCATGTGGCCAATGGCGCCCGTGTATACCCCCCGCGGTGAACTCTCCTCCTGCGCGATGATCCCCATGGAGCTGACCTTGGGTGCGCCTGTAATTGACGCGCATGGGAAGAGCGCCCTGAATATGCCGCTCACCGGCGATGGTGTATAGGCGTGGACAGTGCTTGTCATCTGCCAGAGCCAGGGGTAGCGTTCGGTGTCAAAGAGGGACGTGGTGTTCACGCTCCCGGCTTCGGAAATCCGCCCCAGGTCGTTGCGTATCATGTCTGTTATCATTACGTTCTCTGCCATGTCCTTCTCTGAACCGGCAAGGGCTGACCGCAGCTCTTCGTCTTCGGCGGTAGTGCGTCCTCTCCTTATGGTCCCTTTCATGGGGCGGCATGTTATGTGGCCGCGGTCAAGGCTGAAAAAGAGTTCGGGCGATGCGGAGCATATGGCGAACCTGCCGGTGTCGATGTATGCGCAGTATCCTGCGCCGCAGTTCCGGGTCATGGCTGTGAAGAGTCCGTAAGGCGTTCCGGTGAAGGGCGATTTCATGCGCAGGGTGTGGTTCACCTGGTATGTTTTCCCGTTTATGATGTGCGATTTTATCCTGGCAACTGAGCTGTCGTATTCATCGCGGCATATAAGGGGGGACCATTGGAGGGTAAGGTTTTCTCCGGGGGCCTGGCGGAGTCCGGGCAGGTGATTGTATTCTTCAGGTTTATGGTAGAGCCCGAACCATAACAGGGGGAGTTCATCCCTCTTCCTTACTATAAATGCACTGTCAAATGCCGGCGCGGCTTCGTAAGAGACAAAGCCTGCCGCGTAAAGGTCTTCTCCTGCCGTAAGCTTTTCAACCTCCCCGAGGCACAGGGCTACGTCATCAATTCTGTCTGTTGAAATAATACGCACCGGGCAGGTAAAGTGCAGCCAGGAACCGCCATGCTTCAGGATTACGGTATCTTTCATCGGGCCCTTCTAACGGGTGTTAATTTTACTGTGAAAATAGAATTAAAGGGGTGTTTAGAGTCAAGAGAATTACGCCGGAGGACATTTATAAATTCTGCAATGACTGAAAATTCTGGTGGACTTCTGCCGGAGCTGTTTTATAATCCATAAAAAAATTTATGGGGGATACAATGAACAAAAAAGCAAAGATTACTGCTGCGGTAATCGTTTTATCTTTTATCGCCCTGCCTGTATGTCTCAAGACTGTGCCAGGCGGCGGTGAATCACTCAAAAGCCTTTTCAGCGGAAATACCGAATTCCTCGGTAAAATCGACAAGCCGCTCATGGCTGAACTTGCAAAGGGGCAGCATCCCTATGCAGTTATCGTAACATGTTCAGATTCAAGGGTCGCACCCGAGATTATTTTTGACGAAAACCTGGGCAAGCTTTTTGTCGTCAGGACCGCAGGGAACGTTGTTGATGAAGTGGCACTTGGAAGCATAGAGTACGCGGTTGAGCACCTTCACGTGCCTCTCGTAATAGTAATGGGTCATCAGAGCTGCGGCGCTGTAAAGGCTGCAATCGAGGCAAAAGGTGAGCCTGAAGGCAACATAGGCGAGATCATAAAGATGATCCTCCCGTCGGTAAAAAAAGTCAAGGCATCGGCAAAGGCTGGTGAAAACATTGAAAACAAAGTTATCATTGAGAACATTAAAAGCGTCATGGCGACAATTACCTCCAAAAGCAAAATCATGCAGGAGGAGATCAAACATGGCAAGGTTCAGGTTATGGGTTTCTACTATTCAATAGAGACCGGCAAGGCTGAGAAGGTGGAGTAGCCTTTCTGCGGCGGCCCGGGGCTGGTGCTTTTTAATCAGCCCCGGATCATATCCCTGCAAAACTGACTGCCTTTATAATAATTTTATAACTGAATGAAAAAACTGCAAGCTGCCATAGAGGCCCTCTGCCCTGAAGATAAATTTGAAACCGGTTACGCATCCCTGGCAGGCCTGCTCGCGCCGAAATACGCGATGTATGGTTACGGCATATCAATCGCCCGCAGGCTCGACGACCCTGTCATTGACATGCTGCATAACGGCCCGACCCCTGAATACTATGATTTATACAAAAATGTCAATGATGAGCTGAACTCCCTGTCAGCGGAGATTGCCCGGCTTGCCCGCGGTAACGGCATAGAGGCTGTTTCTGTGGGAGCAACGGTTCCTGAGGGTGAATTCACAAAGGATTACCTTGAAACACTGAGGCATGATTTTTCGCATAAGCTGGTTGCCACGCGCGCCGGCATGGGCTGGATCGGCAAAACGGACCTTTTTATTTCCAGGCGTTTCGGCCCCAGGTTAAGGCTTGCCTCAGTGCTGACCATGGCCCCTGTGTGCGAACCGGGCACACCTGTAACTGAAAGCATGTGCGGCAACTGCCGTGTATGCGTTGACGCCTGCCCGGCAGGTGCGGCAACTGGCCTCGCCTGGAAAGTCGGCGTTGATCGAAATGAATTTTATGACCCCTTCAGGTGCATGAACTACTGCCGCCAGGTTTCTGCAAGGAACCTGGGTAAAACCATAAGTATATGCGGCATATGCGTTCAGGCCTGTCCCGTGGGCAGAAACAGCAGGCAGGCCTTGTGAATAACAGCGTTTGCACCGGCCGGTCATCCCTGCATTATTTTTTTTAACGAATGAACTTTTACGTCTATTAATCAGTATCTAATACTCACCCGGAGCGGATTACCAATGAAGAAAGAGATGGTCCAGCCATATTTCAGCAACCTCTTCACCATATTGTCGGCAGAGAAGGACACGCGCCTTTTCGACAGGAAGAGCGTGCTCAACTCAATCAGGGAGACCGGCCTTGATAAGCCAAAGGTTACGGAGATATACAATGCCTGGGCCGGCGGCGACCGCGGCCTGGTGCACGCGGCCTCACCTGATGACAATACGGCCATGGTCTGGTGGCTCTGCTCCGGACTGCTGAGCGACGATGCCATGCATGACAGGGCCCTGGCGCGGCTTGTGAAGTTTTCAGAGGAGGCCGGTGTTCCGGGCAGGACTGTCACCCAGATTTTCAGGGGCAAAGAGAGGTTCAGGGGGGAGCCCTCCCTTAAAAAAAGGTACATGCTCATATCAAAAGCGGTCAATGAGGGTGGGCTGCGCGATGTAAGGAACGGCAACCTGAGCGATGACGGATCATCCTTCTATGTAGCCAACCAGGTGTGCGCAGAGGGGCTTGACGAGATTCAGCGCCTGCTCCTTGCGTACCACATGGGCATACACGCAGCGCTCGACGGCCCTCCCGGAGTGGGAAAGACCCGCAGCATCATAGAGGTGGCGCGGATCCTTGACCGGAACCTTCACACCAAGACCTGCTCAAGCCGCACAACAGAGTCCCACATCATATCACACCCGGTGCTTGCTGTGGAGAACGGGGTCAGCGTGACCTCTCACATAAACGGCCCGCTGGCCCTTGCCATGGAGGAGCCGGGGATCTTCTACGGCGATGAATTCAACCTGCTCAAGGAGGACGTGCAGAAGAGGCTCAACAGCGCCTTTGACGAGCGAAGGTGTATTGACCGCAACGACGGCATTCAGGTTATGGCGCGCTCCGGGTTCTGGGGCGTCATATCGTATAACCCGACGCAGAACCTTGTTTCGCGCGACCTTGAGGATTCGGTGGCAGACAGGTTTATCCACATACATTACGGCAGGTGGACTGCCGATTTCAAGGCCTACGTCGCAACCAGGAGCTCGGCCGGCAACGATGACCGGAACACAGAGAACGAGTTCGGCATTAAGCTCGGCTGGCGCGGGGTAACCAACGGCAACAGGTTCTTCACGGGCAGGGTGGAGGAGGGCACAGTTAAATGGTACGACTTCTTTACATGGAAGCCTGTACCTGCGGAGCCGGAGTACATCTACCGGGTCCATGACAGGGAGAGTTTCTACCAGAACCTTGATCCTGCGAAGAACGAGTACAAGACCCTTGAGGGACTGGCCATGTCCCCTGTAAACTTCTCCAGGATGATATCGCGTTTTACCGAAATGCTCCAGTCCCTTGCCACGACCGGTGAATCCCCCATGCTGGGGAAGCTGGGGATGAACAACATAGTGAAGGATGAAGACCTGGAGCTCATGGCGCTGCACGAAAGCTCTGCCAGGATAGAGATCGCCGCAATGAGGCATTACAATGAACTTGTGTCGCGCGGCTTCAACAGGTTCCTGGCCCAGTCCTATGCAACGCGCCTTGTAATTGACCAGGTCTGCTACGGCCAGTACAGGGACAAGAAGCTGCGCAACACCACGGTTTACGAGATCGTTTCGCGCATGGCGCAGATGCTCAGGCTGCTCATCGGCACAAAGGCATTTAACACCGGCTTCGATGTTGAAAACATACTGTCCAAGGGCTGAGCGTTTACATGAAGCGTTCAGAGCTTGAAAAACTCCTGTCTCAGACGTCGCATAACACGGTAACCGGTATATTCAGGGACGACCCGGCGCGCGCAACACTGCTCTTCAAAACTGCGGCGTCGGTTTTTACCGATGACGAGGTGCCAAGGCTCGACGAGCTCATCGCCTCTGAGGGTTTCACGCGCTTCCTCAAGGCGCGCAAAAGGATCTCCATACAGAGGCTGAAGAATTCCCTTGACCTGCTCTTCCGCAGGCTCGCGGCGCATATACCTGCCGATACGGTGGCATTGGCTGCCGGCGCCATGTGCGGTGAGAAGTACACGGGCGTAGAGAGGTCTTTCTTCAGGGTGCCCCCTGACATCGAGGGGTTCGAGTTCTTCGAAAAGGGGCTCGTCCGCGTAGCTGAACAGAACCTGGGGCTTGTGCCGCCATACCTGGATTTTTTCAGCTCGGAAAACTACGTTTACATGCGCGCCCTTTACAGGGATGATCCTGCGCTCTTCATGTCTCTCATCGCGCGCCTGGTTACTCTCCTCCTTTCAAAGAAATCGGTGGAGCCCATGCTCCAGGCCGCTGACTACCTGCGTAGCAGGGACATCTCCTGGATAATATTCGGCGCCAGCCTCCTTGGCAAGGGGGATGAATTCCTGGACAACTTTTTCTCGGTACTGATCCATGCAGCAGACAGCGGCACCTTTATCAGGTTCCTTTCAGCCTTCGGTTCCAGGTTCAGGGGAACGGGCTCATTCGAGTTGCAGTATAAACTCGATTACCCCAGGCTTGCACAGGTCTGGAGCTTTGCTGTTTCGGCCGATGCCGGGAGCTTTGATGATTACAAAGAGTTCCTGTCAAGGTACGGCAGCCTGCGCGATGAGTTCGAAAAGTTCATCTGGGACATGGCCTTCTCCCTCCCGCCTGAACGTACAGGCAGGGCAATGACTATCCTTGTGTCGCCTGCATTCAACTCGCTTCAGGGATTCTACAGCAACGACATGGCCATAGTGAAGTTCCTGGTAAAAAACATCATCGCGGCCCTCTCCGAGATGAACATCCGCGACCTTACAAGCCCCCTCTACTCCGTGGCCCTGAAGCTGCTCCTGGGCCTCAAGGTGAGCCGTAACTTCATCAAGCGCCGCGCCGAGTTCTTTGCCTGGATGAAGGGAGAGACCTCTTCCGTGCGCCTCGAAATGGAAATCATACGCTTCATGTTCTTCGAGTACATCTACATTGCCCTGAAGCTTGTGCCCAACGTGCACGACATAAAGATGACCAGGTTCTGCGACGCGATGCACCGCTTCTTCGTGGAGCACATAGACATTGAGTACACATTTAACAACAGGGCCAGGGCAACCACTGACAGGCTGGGGGATTACAGGGCGATACTCGAAAAGCTCAGGCACGGGCTCTGGGCAGGAGTTGAATCAAAGTTCAACCGCACTGATTATCTCCTGGCGCGCCTCAGGAGCATTTCGGAGAGCACGGACTTCGAGGATGAGATACTCTACGCCCTTGAAGTAATCGGCGTGGATGAGCTGGATTCATATATGTCTGCCCTCATGGAGGTATTCAGGACGCGGCCGGACAGCATGAGCGACGCGGTGCTGCCGGATTACTGGTACAGGGTGATGCTCGTCGATGCCATGCCCTTCTGCCAGAGCGTTCTCATAAGCCTGGTGGGTACAATAGAAATCAGGGAATCAGAAGGTGGCGTGTACACCAACGGCAAAGCCATCTTCCTGCCCGAATACATAAACTACTTCCGCGACCCGCTGGAGCCCCTGATCGAAAACCGCAACCTGACGGTCTTCATTGGGTTCACCCTGCATGAGGCAGGGCACATAGTAGCTGGGACATACCATTTCGACATCACACCAATACTGGAGAAGGTCGAGAACCCCGGCCTCTTCAGGTTCATTGTAAACGTGTTCGAGGACTTCAGGATAGAAAAATTCCTGGTGCTCATCAAGGCGCATTACCAGGTCGAGACCATACTCGCAACGCTTAACTGCTATTTTACCGCGCACAGGCTTGCCGGTCAGTGCGCATTCATTACCGATTTCATGCTCTATATCTTTGACGAGGCCGCGGGTTGCACTGCCCTGTGGAAGGGGGACCCCGCGTTTACTGAACGTGTTGATGCCATTATGGCATACGAGGTGAATACCGGCAGGTTCAGGGGGCTCCGCGAAATGGCCGACTACGGCATAGAGAGGCTCAGGAACATCGACGTGTCAAACCCCCTTGCGGTGCATCCCCTGGCAAGGGAATTCTATGAAATAATAAAGAACTGGCCCGAACTGGACCTGGACGAGTACAGGCACAAAAACCCGCCGCCCGAGTGCATGGCCGCGCCGGGTGGAGGCAGCGGCCCATCGCGCCTTACCGAAGAGGAACTCCAGGAGCTTTACAAACGCTACAATGATAACCCTCGCTCCTTCTACGAGGAGCGCGGCATGCCCTGTCCATCGTTCTGCGGCGGCGAAGAAGCTCCGGAGTCTGACGGCGGCAATGACCCCTACGGCGAGTTTCTTCAGGCCGACGTCGAGAGGTACACCGAGAGCGGCACCATAGACTTTTCCACCCGCACCCGCGCAGATGATGAACTGGCAAAGAACCAGCTTGAAGGTGAAAAGGAGAAAAAGGGCTCAAAGAAAAAAAAGAAACCGGGCAAGAAGCTGACAAAGGGGAGGGAGGAGAACAGGAAGAAGAAGGATGAAAAGAAGAAGTACATTTACAGCATAGATTCAAAGACAGGGGGGAGGACAAGGCTCTCGGAGGTTGTGGAATATACCCTCAGGAGACAGGACAACAGCTTCCTGAAGCGGATGAGGAAGTGGGAATACCTCTCTGACCTGGTTTACAGGCAGCTCTCGGTCATGCTCCCTTCGGTTGATGAGGACTTCGAGATATCCTCAAGCGACGGCGAGATAGACGTTGAGCTCCTCATAGAAATTCTGGCGGACAAAAAGCTCTCGCACATCGCGCCGGAATTCTTTGAGCTTTACATCGAGAACAAAAGGTCCCTTGAAGTGGCAATAGGCCTTGACGCCAGCGGGTCCACGTCGATTTATGCGGCGCAGTCAATAGATGCCGGCCTGCGCAACTCCATTGACCACCCCGACTACCACGACGAGAACGACACCATACTGGACATCGAGAAGGTCTTCGCAATAATCTTCGGCAGGGCCCTGTCGTTCCTTACGGAGAATGTGCGGTATTATGCCTTCAATTCCATCACCTCGACCAATGTCTACCGCGCAGAAACGGTTGAGGCGGTCTCCTCGTTTAAATCGGACGCTGCGAACAGGGACGGAGACTTTATACGCTACGTGTCCCAGGAGCTCCACAAGAGCCCGGCTGAGGTGAAGTACTTTTTTCTGCTGAGCGACGGCCAGCCCTCGGCTGAGAACTATGACGGAAAGGAGGCCCTTGACGATACGCTCATAGCAATGCGCGAGACGGTCAACTCCGGCATAAAACTTATCTACTTTAATTTTGACCTTGTAAAGAGGGATTACTTCGATTTGTTCCAGAAAGAGGCCACCTTTGCGCGCTATTTCCAGCGGCCCGACGAGATACTCTCCGCAATACCTGAAATGATCCGCACCGTTGTGAACTCTATCCGCTGATACACGCGGAACATCCTGAAACGCGGCATGCCCGGCGCGAAGGGCATGCCCGCGGCATGTTATGCGAAGTTACATTGAAGACGCAAGCCTTGCAAACCTGCTTTTGCCCGGCACAAATACAAGTATGGAGAGCGTAAGCCCGTAGACCACTGTTATGAGCGCCACGGCAAGGAACGGCCCTATTGTGTCAGGCTTGCTCAGGTTTACCAGCATGAGCACAAGCCCCATGACGAAACCAAGTATGCCCCCTGCCACCGAGCACCAGCTGAGAAGGCTGAAGGCCGCGGCCGCGTCCATGAGTTCCTTTTTTGTGAGCACCGCATTTTTCATGAAGAGCTGCCTGAAGCCCATGCCTGCGTCCCTGAGTCCCCCGGATACGAATAGTGCCGCAAGGTCAAACCCGGCAACAATGAGTACCGACGGGAAGTCCCACATTATAAGAGGGGTTACATCGCATATCAGCAATGCGCCGATAAATATCCCGAACCATATGACTATACCTGTTAGTGCGTACATATATTATCTCCAGAAAATTATTTTTATATCCATATCGAATGGTATTCCACAACTACAGCTCTTCTCCTCCAGTCACAGTCGGTAAGGGAAGATATAATTATCATCCGACTGTTTCAAACGTCTTCCTGGTAAGAGATCTGATTTAATTTAACGAATTCCATTTAACAAGTCAATGCAAATGATA
>CAYTSF010000077.1:0-5947 GCA_964440335.1 uncultured Leptospirales bacterium | reverse complement strand
TAAGAGATCTGATTTAATTTAACGAATTCCATTTAACAAGTCAATGCAAATGATATTCGATGTCAGAAAACGGTCATCATCTCTTTTTCATGAACGATGTCTGCATGATAACAGAGGACAGGCTGCGGCATAGTAATAATATTTGTGCCTGGCTTGAAATATTCTTGCGTTTTTAAAGTTGTCGTATACAGGTTAGTCATGGTTTGAACAGTGCCGGGATATACAGCCTTTATCCGGCCTGGAAAATGTTCCGCATATTTTTGCATGGGCCAAATGCTGCCGGTAGCCGGAGGATTTCATGAATTTTAAAGCTTTATCCGTGCCGTTGCTTATCATTGCATCTCTCTCGCCACTCTTCGCGGCTGACGGGGATGTGGCGAAGGAATTTACATGGATAGCCGAACCCCAGTTTGAAGATACCGGGGACATCACAGATACGCTCATAGCAGTGAAGAAGAACGGCAGGTGGGGCGCTGTCAGCATGGACGGCAGGACTGTCATCGAGATAAAGTACGATGATGTATGGCACTGGGGCGAGGGGCTCATGGGACTTCAGCGCCATGGAAAGTTCGGGGTGGCGGGGAGGGACGGTTCCATCCTCGTTGCTCCCCAGTACGACAACCTCTGGGTTCTGCGCGAAGGGATCGGTGCTGTCCAGAAGAACGGCAAGTGGGGAGGAATAAACAGGGAGGGGAAACCCGTCATTGAACCACAGTATGATAATCCCTTCTCATTCAACGAGGGAATGGCCCTGGTGAGCAAAAACGGTAAATACGGGTATATTGACATCAGCGGAAAGATAGCGGTTGAGATGCAGTATTCAAATGCCTTTGATTTCCAGGATGGCCTGGCGCTCGTATATAACGATAAAAAATGTTTTTTCATCGACAGGTCCGGTAAGAAAATAATTGATATTGCATTCGACGAGGCCGGCGGTTTCAGGGAGGGCTTTGCGGTCATCCACAGGGCCGGCAAGCTGGGTTACATTGACAAAACAGGGCAGGTCGTCATTGAGCCCGTGTTTGACGAGGCTTACGATTTCTACGGCGGGATTGCCAAGGTCAGAAAAGAGGGTAAATACGGCTACATAGACGTGAAGGGTGGATTTATCGTTAAACCGCAGTTTGATGACGCCTTTGATTTTTATAACGGGCTTGCCCTTGTAATTTCAGGCGATAAGTACGGCTATGTCGATAAAGAGGGCTCTGTAATAATCGAGCCCAGGTTTACCGAGAAGTATCTCTTCGCAGGAGGGATGCTCAGGTTCCGCGAAGAGGGGAAGTGGGGATTCTACAATTCGACCGGAGACATGGTCATAGACCCTGCATATGAGATGGCATCGGATTTCAGCGACGGTCTTGCGGCAGTAAAACTCGCGGGCAGATGGGGCTATATCGATGCAAAGGGTGTAGCGGTCGTCCCATTTGAGTATGACGCGGCGGGTTCGTTCTGTGCCGGTTATGCTGCTGTTAAGAAAGAGGGCAAATGGGGATATATGGGCAGAACCGGAAAATTTGTTGTTAAGCCATGCTTTGATGCTGCGCTTGAATTCAGTCATGGCATAGCCGTTGCAGGTGTTGCCGGCAGGTACGGGATAATTAAATTTACTGATAAATAAATTTGCATCTTCTGCTGCGAATTGCTATCCTTTATCAGGATGGTAATTCTATGCGGATTGTTATTGATACCAGCATATTCGTCAACCCGGTTACAAGGGACGACTTCGGCACCGACATCTCCTCCGCCATAGATTTTTTTTCACAGAAGATACAGAACAACGGCATCGAACTATTCATACCTTCATCAATCTACAGGGAGCTTTCAAACTTCGCTCCCGAAGATGCCATGACCACTCTCCGCAGGATTTCTACCATACGAGGGCCTGACCTTTTGAGCATGCAGGTACCGGCAGCGATACTGCATTCCTTTATAGCCGACATCCGCGAAAGGATCAACCGCGGCCTGCGCATAGCAGAGGAGGCAATCGACAGTTCGAAGACGCCGGAAAGCATCCGCAGGATAAGGAACGAGTACAGGGCCGCAATGCGCAGCGGAATAGTGGACAGCGTCGAGGACCTGGATGTTGTACTCCTTGCCAGGGAGAACTCCGGAGCTGTACTCTCGGCGGATGAGGGTATTTTCAAGATGGCCGACTCCCTGGGCATCGAGGTTTTCTCAACCAGGGATTTCCTGAAAAAATTTCCGCAGGGCTGACTGTATGAAGACCGGTAAGCGTGAAAAACTGGAATACCTTGAGTTTAATGACCTCAGGTACTGTCGCTATGCTGACCGGGAGGAGGAGCATGGACGCGGTGAGGTAATAATTCCCGGCAGCCATGGGAAGCGCTTTATCAGGGACTACCCGCACATATGCCGCGTGTTCAGCTTCGGAGAGGGCATCAGGCGGTATTTCGGCAGCGGCCATTTTTATGCCGAGGAGAAACTTGACGGATACAATATACGGATTGTTAAGCATAATAACAGTTTGCTTGCAATAACAAGGGGGGGCATAATATGCCCCTTTACCACCGAATGGGCCGGGTACTGGCGCACCATGTACCCCTTCGATGAACTCTTCGCGGCATATCCCGGGGCTTCGCTCTGCGCGGAGCTGCTGGGCGACAGCCCGTACAACTCCAAGCGCGATGAATCGCTGCCCCCGGGACTTTCATTTTTCTGCTTTGATATAATGAAGCCTGACGGGACATTTGTACCGGTCGAAGAGAAGTACGCTGCCTTTGAAAAATACGGGCTGCCTTCGGTGCCTTCTTTCGGCAGGTTCAGCGCGTCACAGAGCGATGAACTGCGCGCCGTGATCCTGGATCTCAACAGCCGCAGGCGTGAGGGACTTGTCATGAAAAAGCCCGGTTCCGATGGAGCCATAAAGTTTGTCACCGCTGAGTCTGACCTTGCGGACCTTGAACTGTTCATCCCCTATTACTACGACATCGAGCCGGGATTTTATTCAAGCCGCATAATGAGGGTGTCGCTCTTCGTAAGGGAGTTCGGCCTTGACCGGGGTGAATACGAGTCCAGGCTCGGAGGGGCAATCATGAAGGGGTATCCGGTGCTTGCCGCTTATGAGGGATCATACGAAAACTTCACCATATACGTGCATACCCCCTTAAGCTGGAGGATGCTGAAGAAAATCATCCTCAAACATTCGGACATAGTGAATGATGAACTTGAAAAGACATCATCCGGCGGCGTGGAACTTTACCGCATAACATTCAAGAGGAAGCACCGGAAGAGCACGATCCGCTTCAGGGAGATACTCTCAGGCCATGCTGAATAGTGTTGCCTGGCCTGCTGTTTTGGAGCATCCCTCTTTATTGTTGTACGATGCGGGAAGAATTAATACTTGTTTTTATGCGGGCCTTTTCACTATTGTCTGTCACGTTGCTGAGATGGCCATATCGCCGGAAGATTTGTTTTCTTAGTAAACTGTTATATTGTATATTGGGTACATTACAGGTTTTATTTCAGCCCGGGAAAGTTATAATGAAAATCCATGATTATTTTTTAGAGAAATACAGCAAAGATGATTTCCTGCTCTACGCAAGGGCTAAGCTGCTTGCCACTTTTCAGGTTGTACTGCTTGTCGCTGTGACCGCCCTGCAGTTCAGTATGCTCTTTGCGGGCTGGGAGGATTTTGTCAAAACCCTGGCCATAAGCCCCATTATTTTTTCGGGAATGATTGCAGGGCTTGTTGTGCTGAGGAAGGGGCATTACGGTGCCGCGTCAAAGATTATGATATCCATAAGCGCCATGGCAATCATGGCCGGTCTCATCAGGGAACCCTTTTATAATCCCGAATTCGCGCTGACCAGTTACATATACTTCGTGTACCCGTGCCTGGCTCTGTGCGTCGTATTCAGTACCCCGGCCTTTCTCGCGGTAATATCAACCGGTTTTATCCTGACAAACATAAGCCTCTTCATTATTATAAAGAACATCGTTCCCGGCGCGAACATGAAACAGCTGATAATATTTCTGAACAACACGGTTTTTTCATTCATACTCTTCTGGATGATATCGCTGCTCATACAGAAGATATTCAGCAGGAACGTCGAGGTGATAAGAAAGGAGTCCGATAAAAACCTGCAGAGCAATATATTTATAAAAAAAGTGCTTGGTGAAAATTCGGCTGCTATAAACGAATCCATGAAAAAGATGTCCATGAAGAGCGACCTCTTCTCGTCCAATACCCGTACCCTCACATCCACGCTGGAGGAGATCACGGCGAACATTGAGGAGATTTCTGCCGGCATAGAAAATGTTTCCGCCACTGCCGATGTTCAGAACAAAGACGTGGAAACAATAGCATCCAGGCTCTCGGGGCTCTCGGCGGTAATCGCATCAATGGACTCTGTGGTCAATGAATCGCTCGCTGCAACCGCCGAGATTACAAAAAAGGCCATGAGCGGGGAGAAGTCAATGAAGACCATGGAGCAGAACGTGGGGCGCATCATGCAGAGTTCTGCTGAAATGAAAAACATAGTGGGCATCATAAACGATATATCCGACATGATAAACCTGCTCTCGCTGAACGCGGCAATCGAGGCTGCCCGGGCTGGCGACGCGGGCCGCGGGTTCGCGGTTGTTGCAGATGAGATATCCAAGCTCGCTGACCGTACCGCTGCGAGTATCAAGGAGATAACATCGCTCATTGCCGCGAACGAATCTGAAACACAGACAGGTATTTCGGTAATCAGGGAAACCGTGGGAATCATTACATCGATCATTACAGGCGTGACAGATGTGAACACAAGAATAAACCACCTTGTTGATTACAGGGACAGGCAGATTGAGGCCGGGGAATACGTCACTGGGAGCATAAAGAGCCTTCGCGAAAGGTCGGCAGTCATATCAATGGCAGCCGCAGAGCAGAAGACTGGCATAAACGAAATATTGAGGCATATATCCGAGATAAACGCAGTATCCGCCTCGAACTCCCAGGGCGCTGATGAGCTTTATTCCGATTCCGGGGAGCTTGTCAGTCTCATGAACAATTACCAGAAAAAAATTGATGAGTACAACGGATAAAAAAATAACCAGGACACGGCTCGATTCCTTCCTTGCCGAGAGAGGAATTTCTGCTTCGCTCGAAAAGGCGAAGAGCGAGATACTCTCCGGATGGGTAAAGGTCAACGGCGAGACAGTCCGCGACACATTGAAAAAAGTTACCGGCACAGAAAACATTGAGGTTGAACGCCCCGGCGGCCTTTACGTGAGCAGGGGCGGGGATAAGCTCGCACGTGCGCTGGATTTATTCGGCATAAAACTTGAGGGCCTCACAGTTCTTGATCTGGGCGCGTCTACAGGGGGGTTCACTGACTGCATGCTTAAACATGGTGCGCTGAAGGTCTATGCCCTTGACGTGGGTTACAATCAGATAGACTATTCGCTCCGTGTAGATCCTCGGGTCGTGGTCATGGAGAAGACCCATGCGAAGGACATTGTGCCGTCCATGTTTCATGGCAGTGTGGATTTTTTTACAGCGGACCTTTCATTTATATCAATACTTAAAGTGCTGCCCGCGATTTATGAAACTTTCAGTTCAATAGACGGTGTGATCCTGATTAAGCCGCAGTTCGAGGCTGAACCTTTACAGCACAGGAAGGGTGTGGTGGAAGATCCCGGATGCCATAAAGAGATACTCTGCCGGGTTCTTGCAGGAGTGGAACAGTCCGGGTTCCACATAAAAGGCCTCACGTGGTCGCCTATAAAGGGGCCTGCCGGCAACATTGAATTTCTTGCGCACATAAGCAGGAAAACAGGGGATAATGAAGGCATCGATGTTCCTGCTGACATAGATACTGTTGTTAATGAAGCCCACAGGGTGCTGGACAGGTGAAATTAGGGGATTTGGGGTCAGAGCATGTTCTGGATTACGGGAGAGAATCGGGGTCAGAGCATATTCTTTTCACAGGTCGATTACGGGCAA
>CAYTSF010000076.1:0-15654 GCA_964440335.1 uncultured Leptospirales bacterium | reverse complement strand
GCATATCGACGCTGAAAAATCTGCCCGAAAGTATAACATTCATATTATCGTCAACTAATACCGGTACACTCAACTCTTTATCGACAACAAGAAACATGAAAAGCGGGTATTTTTCCTGAACGCTTACTGCCAGGTTACCGTTTTCGCTGTCTATGGTGTAACTGCTTATCATCACATTTGAATCGAGGACAGCCTTTAACTGCTCCATGTCCACGCTGAAACCTTTTCCCGCACGCCTGATCCCTGCCCTGGCTGCAATATCCTGACCTGAAAGATTTATGAGCCCACGGAATTCCAGTCTGCCCGGATATAACACGGTTTCGGGCAGAGCCGGAACAGAACCGGCCAGTATGGCCAGCGCGCAAAGAATTCCGGCTGTCCACTTTCGCTGCATGGATTACCTGATCCCGCCCAGTATCATGGGCCCTGCCTTGTATATGTCGCCCGCGCCCAGCGTGAGCACTATATCTCCCTCTTTAAGTACCGGTATCACCCTTGACGGGATGTCCTCGAACCTGCTCACAAGTCCGGGCCTGCGGTTTTCATGCTTCTCCATTGCCCTGCAAATGAGTTCGGTCGAAATCCCCTCGACAGGCTGCTCGCCCGCAGGGTATATCTCTGTGAGGAAGACCTCGTCTGCGTTGGCAAAGGACTGGCCGAACTCATCCCATAAAAGTTCAGTCCTGGAATAGCGGTGAGGCTGAAACACCACGACGATGCGGCGCCCCAGGTTTTTCAGCGCGGCAAGTGTCGCGCGGATTTCTGTGGGGTGGTGACCGTAATCGTCCATGACTGTTATGCCGTTCTTTTCTCCGATCTTTTCAAGGCGCCTGCCCACACCGCGGAAGTTCGCGAGCCCGTGGCGGATGGCTTCATATTCAAGGCCAAGTTCAAGGGCCACGGCTATAACAGAGAGCGAGTTGCTCACGTTGTGGTTGCCAAGCTGTGCCAGGCTGAAACTGCCCAGTTCGTTCCCCCTGTAATCGCAGGTGAAGCATGTCATGCCCTCTTTCATGTGCACGTCGCGCGCAACAAAGTCGGCATCGCTGCTGAACCCGTATGTATAATAGGGCCTGTCAACCCGCGGCAGCAATTCACGCACAACGTTGTCGTCGATGCACAGCACCGAGTAGCCGTAAAAGGGTATGTTGTTTATATATGTCAGAAACGCGTCCTTGAGCCCTTCGAAGTACTTGTAGTGGTCAAGGTGGTCCGCGTCTATGTTTGTCACTATGGCTATGCTGGGAAGGAGTTTGAGGAACGAACCGTCTGACTCGTCTGCCTCGAAGACCATGTATTCCCCTTCACCGGCACGGGCATTTGATCCGAAATTGAAAACCTTTCCGCCGATAATTGCCGTGGGATTCATGCCGCTGTCAGAGAGAACTGATGCCAGCATGGACGACGTGGTTGTCTTGCCGTGAGTGCCCGCTATGCCGATGCCGTGCTTGAGACGCACAAGTTCGGCAAGCATCTCTGACCTGTGAATAATCGGTATGCGCCTCTTCTTTGCCTCGATAATTTCAGGGTTGGAAAAATCTATTGCGCTTGAGGTAACCACAACGTGGTAGTCCCTGATGTTGGATGGCGCGTGGCCGGTATAAATTGCGGCCCCGAGTTGTTCGAGCCTCCTGGTCTGCTCCGATGCCCTGAGGTCAGAGCCCGAAACCTCGTAGCCCAGGTTGATGAGGATCTCGGCAATACCGCTCATCCCTATGCCGCCGATCCCTATGAAATGCATTCGTTTGGATTTTCTGAACAATTGCTTTAACCCCTTTTTGCCAGTGTTTCTTTCATGTGTTTTACTATTACATCCGCCGCACCGGTCATTGCCGCCTTCTTCGCGTTAGCTGACATATCGGCGAGCTTCCTCGGGTGAGAGAGCAGTTCGAAGAGCACGGGAGCCACTTTCTCCGCCACGGCATCGCTGTCGGCGATCTTTACCGCTGCGCCCGCAGCGGCAAATGCGTCGGCGTTTTTATCCTGGTGGTCCATTGCCGCAAAGGGATAAGGTATGAGAATCGACGGGACCCCTGCCGCAGCGAGTTCCATCATCACGCCCGCGCCCGACCTTGATATGGCTATGTCGCAGGCGCTGTATGCCTTGCCCACCCTTTTTATATATGGGGATATGTAAACCGAACCCGCATCGGGCTCGTTCTGCGACCTGGTCCTGTACTCTTCAAACGAAAGGTCGCCTGTACTCCATATTATTCCTATGTTCTTGAACTCACGGGGATACTTCTTCTTCAGGCCCAGGGTCAGTTCGTTGAGTTTCACCGCGCCCTGGCTTCCGCCTATGACCAGGATTATTTTGCTGCAGTGCCCCAGGTGAAAGGCCTTTTTCGCCTCTGCCTTGTTTACCGGCACCAGCACGCTGTTGCGTATGGGATTGCCGCTGTGTATGAATTTTTCAGGGCACCTGAGCCATTTTATTGATTCGCCGAAAGTTGCAAAAACAAGTTCGCATTTCCTCTCGAACCTCATGGTAACTTTTCCGGGCACGCTGTTCTGCTCGCAGAGAAAATACGGGGTGCGCGTGATCATTGAAGCGACCAGTGCAGGCGCGGAGACGTATCCCCCCATGCCGACAACGGCCGATATGTTTTTCTTTTTAATAATCCTTCTTGCCCGCATAACTGTACGCATAAACTTCAACACAAAAAAAGGAAGTTTGAACGGGTTCCTTGTAAACGACGGCGCGTTATAGGTAAGCAGCCTTGCCCCGTCCATGTCTGCGAACGTGGAAAAGCGCATGTCGCTATTCCCCGTAAGGAAGAAGGGGTTCATGCCGTTTTCCTCTGAAAGCCTCTCAAAGAGCGCAAGCCCGGGGCTGATATGCCCGCCGGTACCTCCGCCGACTATAAGTATATTCTTACTCATTGTTCCACACCTCGTCAAATGTAACTTCACGGTACGCCGCATCCCTGTACCTTGAGATATTGAGCAGTATGCCGGCCGCTATCATGCTCGAAAGAAGCGATGAACCGCCGTAGCTGATAAAGGGCAGCGGTATGCCTGTTGTGGGGAGCGAACCTGTAACCACCCCCATGTTTATGAAAGCCTGGACTACAAGCAAAAGGCTGAGTCCCAGGGCAAGGAGCCTGCCGAAATCATCGGGCGCGTCGATGGCAATCTGCACCCCGCGCCAGAACACAAAGCAGAAAAGCAGCGCTATTGTCACAGTCCCGATCAGGCCGGTCTCCTCGGCTATAACCGCGAAAATAAAATCCGTGTGAGGCTCGGGCAGACGCGCTATCTTCTGCGTGCCGAATCCCAGGCCCACACCTATGAGCCCCCCTTTTTTGAATGCGGTGAATGACTGCACAATGTGATAGCCTATACCGTACCTGTCCCTCCAGGGGTCTATGTACGAAATGATCCTGTTCCACCTGTAGCTCACCTGGTATATGAGCAGGTAGAACATGGGAATACTTATAACAGCCAGCAGTATCATGTACAGCAGAGGGAAGCCTGACACGAACATGATGAAGACCGACACGAATACAAGGTCAATGGCAGTGCCGAAGTCGGGCTGCAGCATTACAAGTATAAAAATCACCGCTATTACAAGCATCGGTATGAGCAGCCTGATCACGTGGCTTTCGCTGGAGTCCGATGAATATATCTTCACAAGGTATATGACAGCAATAAGCTTCACGAACTCCGACGGCTGTATCCTGAGCGGGCCCATGACCAGCCACCGCGACGAGCCCTTGGCACCGGTGCCTATGCCCGGTATGAGTACCATAACAAGAAGCAGAATGGACACGAGAAGCATGACCCTGGTGTATTTAAGGTACGACCTGTAGTCGATGTTCTGCACCACAAAAAGCGCGCCCAGGCTGATAACAAACCAGGCCACCTGCTTTTTCAGAAAATAAAATGAATCGCCATATACCCTGTAGGCAAGCACAGCGCTCGCGCTGTAGCTCATGGCAATGCCGATCCCTGCCAGGGCAAAGATCGCCACGAAGAGGAGGATATCAGGCTCCCCCCTTCTCCTCGTATCAAGCACATTGTTCAGGTCCAGGAGATCACCCCTTCCGCAAGTTTTTTCACGCACGACTTGAATACCTTGCCGCGCTCATCGTAACTCGAGAACATGTCAAAGGAGGCGCATGCAGGAGAGAGCAAAATCATATCCCCCTCCTGTGACATCCTCATAGCCTTAACAACAGCGTCCTCCATGTCCGCGGCCCTGACAAAATTCATTCCATCAAAAATTTCAGCGAACATGCCGCTGGATTCGCCGATGAGGACTATGCCCCGCGCCTTATCGCCGACAACACCCCTGAGCCTTGTATAATCGTCTCCCTTGGTGCGGCCGCCGATTATGAGTATACCCTTATCAGTCATGCTCCGTACCGCCATTTCGACAGCACCGATTGTTGTGGCCTTTGAATCATTGACAAAGGTGCGCCCCAGGTATTCAGCCGTATACTCCATGCGGTGTTCAAGGCCTTTAAATTTGCGGATTGCATCCGCGATCCTGTCAGGGTCGGGGAATGTTCCCATCTTTTCACAGATGGCAATCACCATTAGTATGGAGGCCATGACGTTCTGCACATTGTGTATGCCCAGGATGGGTAGCGCCTCCTGCATGATGACCGGGTAATGGATCGATTTCATTGCGCAGTATATGTGGCCGTTTGCAAGGAACGCATCGGCCTCGTTATTATCAATCGAAAAACAGACAGCATGCCCGGGGTATTCATCCCGCGCAGCCGCGAGCATACCGCTGTCCATGTTGTATACGAACCAGTCATCAGCCCCCTGGTTCATGAATATCCTCTTCTTCGCAGCGAAGTAATCCTCCATGCCGTCGTACCTGTCCAGGTGGTCCGGGGTCACATTGAGTATGGCTGCGACATCTGGCCTGAATGTATCGATCGTCTCGAGCATGTATGATGAAAGCTCAATGACAGTAACTGTTTTGTCTGTCGTCTGTTCAGCAAGAGAAATGAGAGGTATGCCTATGTTGCCGCCGACAAGTGTATGGAAGCCCAGCGCCGAGAGTATATGCCCGGTGAGGCTCGTGGTCGTGGACTTGCCGTCAGTACCTGTAATTCCGATGGTGTATCCCTTCATGTTCCTGTATGCCAGCTCGATCTCTGATATAACAGGTATTTTGCGGTCCAGGGCCTTCTGCACAAGGGGAATTTTTTTCGGCACTCCGGGCGAGAGGACAACAATGTCGAATCCCGCGTCGAGTATGGCCGGTTCCTGGTTTCCCGCGATTACCTTGACCGAAGGGTCGAGTTTCGCCATGACCTCAGCCAGTTCACCTTCACTTTTGGTATCGGTCACAGTGACCTGAACTCCCCGGGCAGCAAGGAAATTCGCCGTGGCAAGCCCGGTCCTGTACCCCAGGCCTATGACAAGCGCTTTACTGTAATTATCCTTCATTATATTCTCTTTTCGCCAGTTTCTCTATCGTCTAACAGTTTATTGAATATTTGCCGTCATAAAATCTTCAGCGATGCCAGGCCCATGATCGCAAGGACGATCCCAATGATCCACATCCTCGCCACGACTTTCTGTTCGGGCCAGCCCGAAAGCTCAAAGTGATGGTGTATGGGAGCCATCTTGAATACGCGCTTACCCCTCATCTTGAAAGAGCCGACCTGAATCACAACCGATAATGCCTCAATAACAAAAATCCCCCCGACAATTACGAGGAAGAATTCCTTCTTTATCATGACCGAAACTATGCCTATCACGCCTCCCAGCGCAAGCGAACCGGTGTCCCCCATGAACACGCTCGCAGGATTGCTGTTGAACCAGAGAAATCCGATCAGCGAGCCCGTGAGCGCCGAGAGGAACACCGTGAGTTCAGCCGCGTGGGCGATGTACGGAATACCAAGGTACTCCGCGATCTTTATGTTGCCCGTAAGGTATGTCATTATTGCAAGGGTCGCGGTTACGATGCCCACGGTTCCGGCGGCCAGGCCGTCCAGGCCGTCTGTGAGGTTCACGCCGTTGGAGTAGCTTATTATGACAAAGACAGAAAAGGCCATCCAGTACCAGCCCAGGTCTGCGATTGCATGTTTCATGAAAGGTATGTAGAGTGTTGATTTCTCGATCGCGTTAGACGGGAAAAAATATATACCGGCCGCAACGCCTGCCGCAACAGATATCTGCACTATGAGTTTTCCGCGGGGATTGACCCCGTCCTTTCTCTTCTTAACAGCCTTGATATAATCGTCCGCAAAACCCAGGGCGCCCAGGAGCGCTGTCGATATCATGAGTATCACCAGGTAATGGTTGGAAAAGTTGCCCCAGAAAAAAATCGACACAATTACCGCGCCGAGAAAGAGAATCCCCCCCATGGTCGGAGTGCCCGCCTTGGACTTGTGGCTCTCGGGACCCAGGTTCCTTATCTGCTCCCCGAATTTGATGCGCTGAAGCCAGCGTATTACCGGGCTGCCGAATATGAGCACAAGAAGCAGCGCGGTCACTGCCGCGGCAGCGGACCGGAAGGTTATGTACTGGAACAGGTTCAGCACAGAAACATACCCCTTGAGGGGATAAATAAAATGGTAAAACATTCTCTTACCTCATTTGATAATACTGTTCACAACATCTTCCATCTTCATTGACCGCGAGCCTTTGACCAGCACCACGTCACCCTCCGCGAGAATGCTTCGCAGCGATGATGAAAGCTCGTCCTTGCTTCCGAAAATCCTTATATCATCAGCAGCCATGCCGGCCCGCAATGCGCCGTCGGCATAAAACTTCGACATCTCACCAAACAGGAACAGGCCGTTGAATTTCCTGTCAGCAACAAACTCGCCGACCTTGATATGGTACAGCGGCGATGACTCACCCAGTTCCTTCATGTCCGCCAGCACCACGAACCGCCTGCGGCCGGCAAACACGTCGCAGACCGACTCCAGTGCATAGAGGGAAGACAGGGGGTTCGAATTGTATGTGTCATTGATTACAGTGTGCCCGCAGTGGATGATCTCGCTCCTGCCGCCGATATTTTCAAATGCGGAGAGCGCTCCGGCAGCCCTTTCAAGGTCAACACCGGTCTGCTCAGCCACTGCGAGCGCGGCAAGGATATTGTACACGTTGTGCCTGCCGTAGAGCGGCACAGAAACTTTTACGTTTTTATATTTCACCGTTGTCGAGTCTTCGGTGAGGGTATATGTCGACGGCATTACGTGAGAGTTATTCCCGATGCCGTATGTTACAAGTTTAAGGCCATGCTCGCCGCACAGCCTGGAAATAATATGAAAACATTCAGTGTCCCTGTTGGCGATGATCGTGGACCCGGGCTTCATCCCTTTCATGATCTCACACTTGGCGTATGCCACGTTCTCTACGCTTCCAAGGAACTCCAGGTGCCCGGCGCCGATGTTCGTGATGACCGCGATTTCAGGCTGTACCATCATCGAAAGACGTTCTATCTCTCCCGTATGGTTCATGCCCATCTCGATGACTGCCGCCTGGTGTTTTTCGTCGAGCTGCATAAGCGTGAATGGCACGCCTATTTCATTGTTGTAGTTCTTTACGTTCTTGTGCGTGTTATACGTGGATGCAAGTGCCGCGTGTATGAGTTCTTTCGTAGTGGTCTTGCCGTTGGTGCCGGTGACACCCACCATCAGCGGCCTGAACCTCTCCCTGTGATATTTGCCAAGGGCGCCAAGAGCCTTCAGCGTGTCGTCAACCAGTATCAGCACCACGCCGGCAGCTTCGGCAGACCTTTCATATCCCGGCTTCATTGTCAGACAGCACTTCACACTGCCTGCCCTGCACAGCTCATCGATAAAATCATGGCCGTCAAACTTCTCCCCTATAATGGGGATGTACAGGCCGGCAGGCTCGCGTGAATCGGTCGTAATATCCTTGATAGCAATATCGCTGCTTCCGCAAACAATCCTGCCAGCGACAACCTCGGCGATTTCACCCGATGTTATGACAAGGCTACCCTTCAATTGCTTCTCTCTGACATATATTTCAGAACCATTTCGCGGTCATCGAAATGGTGTTTCGTCTTTCCCACTATCTGGTAATCCTCATGCCCCTTGCCGGCAAGTACGACGATGTCCCCTTTCTGTGCAAGGCGCACCGCAAGTTCGATTGCCTTCTCCCTGTCAGGCTCAACCATGTGGCTGCTGCCCTGTATCCCCTCAAGTATATCTTTTATAATCGCATCGGGTTCCTCTGTGCGCGGGTTATCGCTCGTAACAATGGCAATGTCGGAATTCTGGACCGCTATGCCGCCCATGACCGGCCGCTTTGTCCTGTCCCTGTCGCCGCCGCACCCGAAAACCGTTATTATCCTGTTGTGCGGCATCTCATTGACTGACTGAAGCAGGTTAAGAAGCGCGTCACCTGTATGCGCGTAGTCCACCACGGCATAAAATCCCAGGCCAGCATCAACAACCTGCAGCCTGCCCGGAACCCCCTCTATCATAGACATCCCCTTTACCGCGTCATCCGGCGAAATACCTGCCGCAACCGCCGCACCAAATGCGGCCATTGAATTATACACCTGGAAGCGTCCCGCGAGTTTCAGGGCCACGTCGAACATTGAACCATTCATCGCCGCCCTGTATTTTATTCCGGTTATCCTATCCTCGATTGATTCCCCGGCAGCGCGAAGCACAGCGTCGTGCTCAATACCGAAGGTCAGCATATCGTAGGGATAGATATCGCGCTCAGCGTATATCCTGCGGCTGTACTGGTCGTCTATGTTCACCACAGCTATGCGCTTGTGTTTGCCGCTCCACGAGAGCAGGCTGAAAAGCTTTTTCTTTGCGAGGAAATAGGACTCGATGTTCCTGTGAAAGTCAAGGTGGTCGCCCGTAAGGTTTGTGAATATGACAGTGTCAAACTCCACGTCATCGGCCCTGTTCAGTTCAAGCGCATGGGACGAGACCTCCATGACAACGTGAGTAACTCCGTCATCGAGCATGGTCCTCAGCAGTTCCTGGATGTCCTTTGATTCGGGTGTGGTGTTGGGTGCGGGCACCACCTTTCCGGCCCACCTGTAGTTAACCGTACCAATTACTCCGCACGTTATACCGCGCGATGCGTATATTGCCTCAAGGATGTATGTTATCGATGTCTTGCCGTTGGTCCCGGTTACACCGGTCATGTGCAGCGAGCGCGAGGGCCTTGCGTAAAATACCGATGTGAGCACAGAGAGTGCCCTGCGCGTATTCTGCGCCACCAGGAGCGTGATGCCCCGCTCCTCAAGTTCCATAAACTCTCCGGCCCTGGACCGGGCCACAAGTATTGCGCGGCAGCCTTTGTCTGCTGCCGCGTTTATGAACAGGTGCCCGTCACTCTCGTATCCTTCAACAGCGACAAAGAGCGAACCCCCGGTTACCTTTCTCGAGTCATATTCTATGGCAGAAACCGGAATATCCACGGAACATTTGTCCGCAAATGCCACAATCCCGTCAGTACCCTTGACAAGTTCGCTTATCTTTATCATTTTTTATTGCCATCATCTTCAGTTTTCAGTATAACAGAGCTGGCAGGATTGATCTTTACAAGGTTTCTCCTGCCGGCGTTCGCCTCTATATTTTTAAAATTCCTGAGCCTCTCAAATTCATACTTCAGCCTTGCATTCTTTTCAGCCAGTACCTGCTCAGTCTTCACGAGCCTCTTGTAGTCCATCTTGAATTTCATGATCTCGATGTTCTGCCACACGTAGGCAATAACAAAGACGCTCATGACAAAAACTATTAAAAAGTACCTCATGAGGGAATGTCCTTCAGTTTCATGATCGCACGGAGTTTGGCGCTGCGCGACCTGTTGTTCCATGCGACCTCATCATCAGCCGGAGTCACCGGCTTTTTTGTGAGAATCTCAGCAAAGGAGCCGTTGCGGCACATACAGTGCTGCGGTTCCAGGCCGCACAGGCAGCCGTGGTTCATCCTCCTGAAAAAATTCTTGGCTATCCTGTCTTCAAGTGAATGGAACGCGATTGTCATCATCACACCGCCCGGAGCCAGCGCATCAAACCCCGCAGCAAGCCCCTTCTCTATTGCCTCGAGCTCCCTGTTGACCTCGATCCGGAGCGCCTGAAAGACCCTTGTCGCGGGATGGATGTTCTTAACATGGAACTTTTTCGGTATTGCAGCCATGACTATTGACGCCAGCTGCCCCGTAGTCTCGACGGGCGCCTGCACGCGCCTTTCGCATATAACAAGAGCTATGCGCGCAGCCCACTTCTCCTCCCCGTAATCCCTGAATATGCGGTTAAGTTCCTTCTCGGGATAGCTGTTTACAACATCGCGGGCGTCAGCACCTGTCCCGTCGAGGCTCATGCTGAGGGGCTCGTCGTTTGCGAAAGAAAATCCGCGCCCGCTCTCTTCGAAATGCCACGACGAAATCCCGAAATCGTAGAGCATGTAATCGGGCCTGTCGTGCGGCCCGAAGACATCTTCAATGTCAGAAAAATTGCTGTTAACAAACCTGACGCGGTCCCCGAACTGCGCGAGCCTCTTCCCGGCCCTTTCAAGAATCGCGCTGTCCCTTTCGAAACCGGTGATTTTTATTTCAGGAAAGAGTTTAAGAAGGATCTCGGAATGCCCGCCTTCACCAAGGGTGCAGTCAGCAAAAAGCCCATTCCCCTTTTTCAAAGAACCGTCTGTTATGTCAACAATTTCGCGCCAGAGTATGGGTTTGTGAACATAAGCCGGGTTATGCAGCGAACTCACATCCTGATTATGTCTCTTCATCCGGCGGCGACCCTAAAATCCCAGCCCGTCGGCAAAGTGATCCAGAATCTCACCGCCCGGCTTGTAGTTTTCATAATGTTCCCTGGACCATATCTCAATTTTATCTGAAAGCCCGAGTATTATGACATCAGAGTCGATGCCTGCATACCTGAGCAGGTAAGCGGGGATTATCATCCTCCCCTGTTTGTCCAGTTCGCATTCGCTGGCCCCGCCAACGAGGAACCTCACTGCCATGCGGTTTTTGGGGTCGGACTGGGGGAGCTGCATGAGCTTTTTTTCAACAAAATCAGTCCAGTCACACTGGCGGAATGCCATGAGGCATTTATCAAAGCCATGGGTGACCACAAGCTTCTCGATAAGGTTCTCCTCGCCGAAAGCCTTGCGCAGTTTTACAGGAATTGCCACGCGCCCCTTGTCATCAAGGACCGGTGAATATTCACCCATGAACATTAATTTTAACCTTCCCGAAGCGGAATGCCTTTAATACCACCACTTTGCCCCACTTTTCACCAAATAATGCCTAATGTCAACAATTAAACCCCTTTTTTTCAAAAAACAGGGCCGGGAGCCTAAACTTTTTTAAAGAATATCACGATAAATTGAGATTAAGGGTCAGAGCCTCAAGATTTTAAATATGCCACAAAGACATAGAGACTGAATTAAGAGAGGTGTCAGAGCTTATCACGCATACAAAATGCCGCCTTCTGCCGCTATTCTACCAGGGCCCGGGGCAAAGCCCCGGAAATGCCCCGCAGGGCTACCCTGCGTATACAAAATGCCGCCTTCTGCCGCTATTCTACCAGGGTCCGGGGCGGAGCCCCGGATATGCCCCGCAGGGCTACCCTGCGTATACAAAATGCCGGCCGCCAGACCGGCATTTTGTATGAATAAAAAATTTTTTTTATTGACTCATGGCATGCAAAAATATTTATTACATTTCAGCTTAAAGCGGGTGTAGTTCAATGGTAGAACTTCAGCCTTCCAAGCTGACCACGTGGGTTCGATTCCCATCACCCGCTCATAAAAGCCCCTGAAATCTTCAGGGGCTTTTATTTTGCACTATATCACAAACTGAAGATTTATAAACCGCGCAGACAGAAACAATACCCGGCAACAATCAATATAAGGCCCGCTAACCCTTCAAAACCGGCCCAGCAACCCTTTTCATGATTAATGCGGCAGAACGCCATACAGGCGAAACCAGGGCCTTTACAGGGGACTTTACAGTAACAACCGGGCCGTTACAGGTTATATTTCCATTCTGCTGCAGGTGGCAGGCGGACGGCATTGCATGAACAGATAACATTTCATGCGCACAGCGCGCAAGGGATTGGAGGGGTTTAGTGCGCAGCACCGTAGCGATAGCGGAGCCCCGGAAAGCCCGGCCCGCAGGGTGCGCCCGGCAGAGAGGCTGAAAAGCATTATGACCGGCATATTATCCGGATAAAACAGGTAAAAAAGTATTTGCACTTTCCCGTTTGAAGGCTACTGTTGAAAACCGGTTTCCGGCAGAAGGAGGGACTCAATGAACCATATACTGAAAGCTTTTCATTTATGCCTGCTGGCATTACTGCTCGCCTCATGCGCCACAGAGGATGACCTTCTGCGCGAAAAGAGACTTGAAGGTGTAAAGCTACCGCCGGAAACAGCCATTGACTGCTACAACATCCTTGCCGCATATAATGAAGTGGCTGGCAAAATAACCATTGAAAACGACCTTCCGGTAATAAAATTTTATGACTGCTCCAGCTTCGTAAGCATACTGTACCTGCCCGACGAGAATACTGTCACTGCCAGGTACACGATCCCCTGTGCTGATCCTGAGCCGCTCATCACCAGCTCTGTCATGATGCTTGTTTCATCGAAGAAAAAAATCTACGCGGCATGCTCCTGGTCATTCTACAATTCCCTGGCTGAAGAATCAGGAATTAATTATTACATATACAGATCAGGAGAATTCATCAAGGCCAGGTTCGATGAACTCCCGGCCGACATACAGTCCATGTTAAACGGAAAAGGATGGTCCAGGGATTAACCCGCACAATATTTATATCCTCATATCCGCAGCCATTTTTCTTTACCTGGTGTTCATGAGGGAGTACCTCTTCCGTCATGGCGCCCTGAGAAATATTCCCGGTTATGCGGTCATATTAACAGGACTAATATTATGGGGGATTTTAACCGGCGGGCTTACCGGACTTTTACTTTCATTGACCACCGGCACGCCTCAATCCGATGTGTATATATATGCTGCGCCTGTAATATGTGCACTCACCTCAGTTTTTATCACCATACGCTTTAGAAAAGCCATACTTGAGCGCAGGATTATATACTATTCAACGGGTCTTCTGGTATCCATATTACCGGTTGCATCACACCTGCTCATCCGGGGTCTGCTCTCTGTTTTTGAAGGATTCGGCAGGTGGGGGCATTAGTTAAATTAAATCACATTCCGCCCTCACGCATGACGCTTCCGGGGGGCGAAGCCCCCGGAAAAGCCCCGCAGGACAGCCTGCAGCCGCGGAACGCAGTTCCGCATCATGAAAATATTTTATTTGACTTTGAATATTACAGACAGTATATCTTATAAAACATCAAGAGGTACTATATGAAAAAACGCCTTATAACATTTACGGCAATAGCCATACTTGCGCTGACAGCCGTATTTTCACTTAATATCTACGCGACAACAGGGGCATCACATGACACTTCTGCTAAATCCGAGCAGAAAGACAGCGTACATAACGGCGACACAACCGGGGACAGCCAGCACAGTGAAGCTTCCGCCCATGCGGCGCCTCACATAGACGCAAAGAAACTGAGCCTTCTCTGGATCATTCCATTCGTGGGGATTCTCCTGTCTATCGCACTGTTTCCCCTGCTGCTGCCGCATTTCTGGCACCACCATTATGGCAAGGTTTCGCTGTTCTGGGGGGTTGCTTTCTTTATCGCCTTTGCGGCATATTTCGGCATCAGCACCGGCATGTTCTACCTGCTGGAAGTCTACATGCTCGAATTCATCCCGTTTATCACGCTGCTTCTGGCGCTCTTCACAGTCGCGGGCGGAATCCAGCTGAAGGGTGAACTTGCGGGCACGCCTAAAGTCAACACCGTCATGCTGCTCATAGGCGCCATACTGGCAAGCTTCATGGGAACCACGGGCGCGGCGATGGTCATGATACGCCCCATACTCAAGGCTAACGAGTGGAGGAAGAACAAGGTACATATAGTTGTCTTCGTAATTTTTATTATAGCAAACATCGGGGGCGGACTCACCCCGCTTGGCGACCCGCCGCTCTTCCTGGGCTTCCTTAAAGGTGTGGACTTTTTCTGGACTGCACAGCATATGCTACCCCTTGTGGGATTCTGCATTGGGGTACTCCTTGTAATTTTCTTTATCCTGGACTCGTATTATTACAATAAAGAAACTAATAAACCGGTCAAGAATCCGAACGGTGAAAAACTGAGCATTGCCGGTATTCCCAACATCATACTTCTGCCATGCATCACCCTTGCAGTACTTGCATCCAGCAAGGATATGGGAAATGCCTTTACGCTTCACTATGTTACCGTCCCCTGGTCATCGGTTTTACAGGTCGCCCTTCTGCTGACTATAACCTTTGTTTCAGTAAAAATCGGCGACAGCGCGATCAGGGAGGCGAACGGCTTCAACTGGGAGCCGATTAAAGAGGTTGCCAAACTCTTCGCTACAATATTTATCACCATGGTCACGCCAATTGCAATGCTCAAGGCTGGCGCTGACGGCCCCATGGGAGTTATTGTAAGCAGCGTGATTAAGGACGGGGTGTTCATCAACTCACACTTCTTCTGGGCAACGGGGAGCCTGTCTAGCTTCCTTGACAACGCCCCCACCTACCTTGTGTTCTTCAACACGGCAGGGGGCAACGCCGTTGACCTCATGGGCCCCCACGCGAAGACGCTGCTGGCCATCAGTGCGGGTGCGGTATTCATGGGCGCCAACACATACATCGGCAACGCGCCGAACTTCATGGTCAAGTCAATAGCAGAGGAGAACGGCGTACCCATGCCGAGCTTCTTCGGGTACATGTTCAAGTATTCAGTGATATTCCTTATCCCCCTCTTTATACTTGTAACAATGATCTTCTTTTAATGAATTACTGGAGAAAAAGATATGCCAAAGAAAAAATACTTTGAATGCGTTTTTGAAGGAAAATACGAAACCATATGGGGCATGCTCGAAGGGTTCCTGCTGGCAAACGGCGAGAAGTGGGAGTTCTGGTTCAGCCGGAAATCAGGCATAGAAACCGAAACCTTCGCAGAGGCAATTCTCGAATGGGGCGCGCTCAGGTCCAGGCTTCACCATGTCGTACTCGATAAAGACTTCCACAGGGAGCTGCAGAAACGGATAGGGGGCAGGGACGACCTGAAGCTCATAAAGGCGGAATACACAAAGTCCGCCAGGGAGATTAAATCCGCCTCTTTTAAATTTGAGGCCAGGGCATACGCGAAGAAATACGGCAGTGAAATCAAGGAGATACTGACGAAACTCCCGGCAGGCATAAAAATCGAGGGCTGCAAACCATCTGAATCCATCAACGAATCGGCTAAAGGAGTTGAACTCTACGCGCCGGAACATGACTACACTTTTAAAGTTGACGGCACCGCCACAGGTGATTTCAGGGCAATTCTTGACTTCAGGAAAAAGCTCGAAGACCACCCGCTCGTTGAGGTAAGCCTGATCTCTCTGCAGTTCTGACAAACCTGTACAATCATGTTAAAAAAAGCCCGCGACTCGCGGGCTTTTTTACTGAATGGAGCGGGCCTGTTATTCCGATAATGATTATGGAGCTGTCGCCTGCCCTGTCTCAGCCCATGCAGCATTGCCGCATATAACTGCGTGGACCGGGGAGATTATGCGGATGGCACAACTCCCATAAAAAAGCAACTTACGGGTATAACGGATGAATTC
>CAYTSF010000075.1:13979-15800 GCA_964440335.1 uncultured Leptospirales bacterium | reverse complement strand
ATTTGAAGAACTTCGCCAGTTCATCAATTGTTTTTATGCCCGGCGTACTGACCTCTTTAAGTTCATCCATTGAAACAGCTGATGCGGTTTCGGGCCTCCTGTATTCAGCCTTTTCGCTGTTTGCCCTGTACTCGCACTTTTCGCATATAAGCAGGGTCTCCTCACCCACCTCGGAAGCAACCATGAACTCCTCTGAGGCGCTGCCCCCCATGTTGCCCGAATCAGCCTGGACAGGTATTGTCTCAAGGCCGCAGCGTTCAAAAATCCTCCTGTAGGCCTTTGCCATTGCGCTGTAAGAGGCATCAAGCCCGGCCTGGTCTATGTCAAAGGAATAGGCGTCTTTCATTATAAATTCCTTGCTGCGTATAACGCCAAACCTCGGCCTTATCTCGTCGCGGAACTTGGTGTTTATCTGGTAGAGGTTCACCGGAAGGTCGCGGTATGATGATACAACGGAACGCACCAGGTTGGTAAAGGACTCCTCATGTGTGGGGCCCAGGGCATACTCAAGGCCGTTACGGTCTTCGATGCGGATCATCTCGGGCCCCATGACAAACCACCTGCCCGACTCCTTCCAGAAATCGGCGTTTGTGAGCTCTGGCATAAGGCATTCATGGGCGCCCGCCCTGTCCATCTCCTCTTTAATTATGCCGGTGATTTTTCTCAGTGCGCGGAGCCCCAGGGGAAGGTAGGCGTACATCCCCGCAGACTCCTTGCGTATAAGGCCTGCCCGCATCATAAGCCTGTGGCTCATTACGATAGCGTCTGAAGGGTTCTCTTTCAGTGTCGGAAGGATATATCTCGAAACTCTCATTTAATGCATCCTGTGGGTATTTTCAGGGCAATAATCATACAGGGAAACCCGCAGAAACCATGCCCTTTTTCTGTCGCAAAACAATTGGATAAAATCAGGAATGAACACAATAATATCAAGATTTTTTCATTAATAAATCCTGAACATATATTTTAGTGTAAAAAAAATTTACATATCACCGCCGCCGAAGGCGGCGGGGGTTATAGAGCTTTATTTCCCTTAAATTGTTAAGGAATAAATACTGAAAAAAATTTGATTTGCCCCTCAAATTATCATATCTTTTAAGAACAATAAATAATCGGAGGTAGTTATGAAAACCGGCGATTATACAAAAGTTTTTACCCACAAGGAGGAGAACCCCTGCGGCCACAGGGACACAATGAAGGAACATTTACACGAAATGAAGCATGCACAGGCTAAAGATCATATACATGATCATAAGCTTTCCATGAACCGCGAACAGGTCATGGACATGCATGAGAGGGAACGTAACAGAGTTCACGTTCACAAATAAACGGGCCGTGATTCACATTATCATGGCAGGCAGAGGGCGAAACATCATTTGCTGCCACAGATGTAAGGTACGATTTAATTCCCCGGTTAAAGGGGGGATTTTCCCGCTACAGATAACATGCCCCTGCCAAAAAGTATTGACTAATGTGCTCCATCTTTGACTGTTTAGAGATGGAGCACATGGCTTTTATCGACCCCCGCACACCCGACGAGATATATCGTAACCTTGAAAAAACAGGGCTCCGCGTCATGAAAGTTCCACTGACACGCGATGTTGCCGGGCCTCTGTCAGGGCACCCTGACATCCAGCTTTTTGTCCACGGCAACAGGGTCTTTGTTCACCCGCATATAGATAAAAGATTCCTCCGCGAACTGGACAGGCTCTGCGATGTTACAATCTGTTCGACTGAACTCCACGCCGATTACCCACGCGACATATACTACAACATCGCCTGCACAGGAAGGTTCGCCATACATAAACAGGGCTGCACTGA
>CAYTSF010000075.1:0-13879 GCA_964440335.1 uncultured Leptospirales bacterium | reverse complement strand
ATGAATTCATCGAGTCACGGGGGCTCAGGGTGAAGATACTCTCGAAGCTGAAGATACTGGATACAGGGTCAATACTGGTTACGGGAGATTGATGCCCGGCATGAGGTTCGGGTCAGTAGGACCTGATCAGTTCCACCCTCTCCCGGAGTTTTGGCGATTTGACCTCGTACATTATTTCACATGACAGATCATCAGAAAACCTTTCAGCCACTATCCTCCCTTTTTTTACTATTGCAACAAGCTCCCTCCTGAACTTTTCACGTATCTCCCTGCAGGGGCTCATGCCGCCGCATGGATCAACACCGTCGCCATAAAGCTTTTCAACCAGTTCATAATGGGCACTGAGTACCGCCTTGTTCCTGGCAGAATCCTTCTTTTTTTCGGCAGTGCCGGTGACAATTTCAGGCGCGCCTGATGCCCTGATCCTGTAGGTATTATCATCAACCCATCCGGCTGTCTGCCAGATATCGGCCTCATCTTTACTGCCGGTTGTACCGCAGGAAAATAAACTCGAAATGACAAAAATGATTAAGCCGGCAGGTATTATTTTTTTATTCATACGGCATCTCCACCATTGATGATCAATAAACCTTCAGCAATAAGGTTATCAGCAAAGTATCTTTTTAAAACTTGCTGCAAAAATCCGTTTTGCAGCGGTTGGCGGGCCTGCCGAACCATTGGCAGGATTTCCCACTTCGATGTTACTCAGTGCAGCGCCTGCGGGGCTTTTTTTCGGGGGTTTTGCCCCCGGCCCCAGTTTAAAAAAATGAGAAAACAAAAAGTCTATTTATAACCAGGAACTATATCTGAATATGATTCAACAACATTTTTACGGGGATTCAAATCTTTTCCTGAGACCCTCAGAACTTATTTCAAAGATTATCTCGCAATTGCCATCTTGGTCGTATCTTTCAGCAATGACCCTGCCATCTTCAATTATTGTACCAAGAATTTTTTCAAAGGCAACAGAATGATTTGTATCATGGCCGGGATCCATATATTTATCCGTTATGGATTCAGAAAATTTTTTCATCAGTGAAAACTTTGCATTCAGGATTGCTGCCTTTTTTGAGGATTCTTTGCGTTTATCCACATCCTTTTTTTCCAGATGCGGTGAAGGCTCACCCTCTGCCATGATCCTGTAGGTATTATCATCAATCCATCCAACCTCCTGCCATAGATCACCCTGCTGTTTTTTCACCGGCCCATTGAGGAATGCACATGCAAAAATCCCGGAAACCATGAGTACCATCAAAATTAAGCATAGAACCGCACAAGCTGCCCCTGCCGTTTTATTATGATTGAGCAAATAGCATTTCATTCCTGTTCCGCCTGTACCCGGCAGCTCCCAGCATTTCAGAAACCCGCCTTTAACAACAATGCTCACCGTTTACCAACGGCGAGCATTATAATCATCAGCAGGCCGAAAAAACAGTTTATGCCGGTATGCCGTACTCTTCCCTGATCCTGTCCATTAGTTCCTGCTCCTCTTCCGTGATCTCGTCAATCTCGGCGGCCTTGACCATGAGCTTGTATATCTTGTTGCGTTTTTTCTGTTCTTCGGGCATCTTTATTACCAGGTTGCCATTGAGCGCCATATCAAAGAGCGGTTCTATTTTTTCTACGTTATATCCCCATTTTGAAGCAAGCTCCATTGCAAAGGCATGCTCCTCCTCGCTCATGTCGCCGTCTGCCGCGATTACAACCATGACATTGTTAAAGGCATAATCCCGCACATCCATAAGCTTGTCGATGAGAGAAGGATTGACATCATACGACATGCTTCCGCTGTTATCGCTCCTGAAGCTCTGGTATTCAGAGAGAGACATTATATCGGTGATGATCCATTCATTGCTTGTGCTGTTAAGCGGCATATCGCAGTATTCACATTTGAGTTTCAGGGAATTCTGCACAGGCGCACCGCAGTTTGCGCAGATGTGCGCGTATATGGAACCCTTCGACGCAGCCGCGTTCTTGTCGCGGCTCATTACTACTACCTCGTTATTTGACATGAGCACCGCGTCGATTTTCACTGCTTTGCCGTTTTTGACCGCAACCCTCTGTGATGATGACTTGATCGCGATATAGAGATTGTTCAGGTTGCCGCTCTCGCTTACGCCCACAAGGTACACGTCGTTCAGGAATATGCGGTTGTATGCCACGGGCTCACCAGTCATCCTGGATTTTATTTTTTCAAATACGTTATCGTTAACAAACCTTCTCATTATAGACGGATCGTTGTAAGCAATGGATGTGATGATCTGCAGGTAGCCGTTGCTCGCCTTGTCCTCAACAAGCTGCACAGAAAAATCCTCGTTATCATCGATGAGGTCCCTGATCTTTTCATTGAGGCTGTCAGACTTGTCGAGTTTAGGATTTGAACTGATGTAGTCATCTGCCTGCGTAATCTCTGAAAGTACCCAGTCAAATTCACCGGAGTTGGTCTGGGTGCCGCAGGAGGCACACCTGCTCAGCTCGCCCATGTCAGATGGAAGTGGTGCGCCGCAGCTCGGACAGTTGTCTGTCTCGTAAATGTCCTTCCTGGGTTTGCCTCGTTTTTTAAGGAAAGACCAGTATTCAACAAATTCCTCGCTACCCCCTGAGTTCAGGGATTTATCCATCTCGCTGACGAAATTATCGGTTATCGTTGCATTGATGGCCACATGGATGATATCATAAAGTCCGTCCGAATCGACCTGGTCAATGTAGATATTTTTAACATTCACATCTTCAAGCTTGTTGTGCTGTTTGAGGAGCTTCATCATCTTGAACTGGGTATTGAACCTCTGGTACACACCGTCGGATATGAACCTGCGCACTCCTGAAATGTCCTGTTTGTCCCATGCCTCCTGTATCTTCAGGAAAGCGGTTTTAACATTAGCCTTGAATGTCTCTTCATTAAAATCGGGATTGTTTTTCAGAAAATTGTCATACCCCTTTGCTTTTTTTATGCCGTCGCCGGTTGGGAGCTGGTTGTATATGGTCTGCGCCTTGACTTTCTTTTTTGCAATATACGAAAATATGACGAAACCGCCGATTACAATGCCCGAAACGATTATATTAAGTGGAAAAGGAAGGCTGATAATGATCCTCACCACCAGGTATATCAGAAAACCGATCCCGTCGCCGCCGCTGCTGTCGCCGCCGCTGTCACCCGCACCTCCTGCTCTTGCGAAAAGAACAGCTGCCGTAAACAGAGAAACAAGACAGATAATTGCAATAAGCTGATAACGTCTTTTTATTAACATAATCTCGCCACAACCTTGTATTAGATTTTTGGAATATCCGGAACATAAACTGTCCGGGTGATATTATAATTTATATATTACCCTGAAAAATTTCAAGAGAAAAAGAAATATTTTACCGGCCCGATAAAATGGTGTCAGCGGATATCAACACAGATGATGCAGATGTCATCATCAAAGGATTCACTCCCGCGGAAAGTGACGAGTTCATCATAAAGTGTTTCAACAAAATCTTTGCATGCCAGGGGCTTCAGGTTCATGAGCCGGTCATCGATGTTATCGCCGAAATCCTTCCCGCGCATTTCCATGTTTTTTGCCTCAACAAGCCCGTCGGTGTAAAGAATAAACTTTGAGTTCTCAGGGAGCACGGCCCTGCTGTTGGTATAACCGAGCCCCAGGCCACCGAGTTCATCGTTGTTCATAATCGCGAGAGGTATGCTGTGCGCCCTGTCAAGCTTGACAATGCTATGTGAAAGCACTACGGCCGGGGGATGATGCCCGGCATTGGCATAGGTTATGGTTCTGCTGCTCATGTCATAGACAGCGTAAAATGCTGTGACGAAGCTGTCGGCAGTCTGGTTTTTCAGCACATCGTTCAGGTGGCTCAGCATCATAGCAGGATTTGCGGAAATCCTGCGCGATTCAAGGATACTGCTTTTTATCATCGAAGTTATGAGTGCCGCCGGGACTCCATGGCCTGAAACATCGCTCATGAATATTCCGATTTTTTTATCTGACCCGAATTTTATGAAATCGAGGAGGTCTCCTCCAACCGCCTCCATGGGTTTATAGATTGAAAAAATATCTTCACTGGGATTGGTTACGGGGATGAGGCGCTGCTGTATTATCCTGGCCATTTCAAGTTCATTATTCATGATGTCTATTCTTGTTTTCAGTGCGTTCCTCTCTTCCTGCAGCTCCTGGCTCTTGACGGCAATTTCACGGCGCTGCAGAAAATCCTTGCGGGTGTACAGTTCAATGAGGTAGCAGGCGAACATCCCCATTATATTCGAGGCAATAAAGAAAAAGTTATTGTTGATAAAGACCTTGATCATATCAGGGGAATCAAGCAGCCTCTGGAAGAATATAGCAACGACCTCGTACGAAAGAACAATCGCAAGGCAGCAGGCAGTAGCGAAGATAAACCTCAGTTTTACAAAGGTATAGGCCCACATCATTACCAGCATAAGACCCGCATAATAGAAGAGCCCACCCTCGTTGTTCTGGATCAGGGCTATCATGACAACAATGCCTTCACCCGCAGCGAATGCTGCGAAAGAGAGTATGACCTGAAGTTTTTTTCTCAGCATGTCCGTAAAAGTCAGGGCAAGGACAGCAAGCAGAATAGGGGCAATAAAACAGAACCGGATAACCCATATTTTATAATACGAAAAAGGGGCCATGAGATAATCAAGCACGCCGAACACCGAATAGAGGGCAATGCCCAGAACAAGTGCGACCCGTACCGTCAGCAGAGATTTTTCATAATAATCATATATGAACTCAGCCTCAAGGGCACTGTCATTAAATTTCAGCCGCTTTCTGAACAACCTCAAGTGCAGTCTCCTTCATCCTTTTATACCTTTCTGAAACTGGTTTTTAACAGTTGGCAATATCCCCCGCCCCCTACGGCGTGTGCAGTATATAATACCTTTAAGTAAATCATGAACCAAAGTCAAAATTTTACTGATTATTATTCACCCGTCTCAACCATTTTTTTGATTAACGCCGGGGTGTACTATACTTTTGTCATATAAAATCGTGAACCATTACGCCGGGCAGGGTGTTCCACTGGACAGGGATCACCGCCATAGATGTTCAGGGAGAATGCATAATGACAAAGAACAAAGCCATACAGAAAAAAGACGAAAGGGAGTTCATCAGGAAGGATATACTCGACGCTTTCCAGATTTATCTTAAAGTACCATACTTCGGGTCACAGAAGATCGCCATAATAGACATGAGCATGAATGGATTATCGTTCAGGGCAGAACCCGGGATGCAGTTCAACGAGGGATCTCTTCTCGATTGCCACCTTTACCTGAACAGCAGCATAAGGATACCGCTTCAGGTAACTGTTGTACACAGGATCGATGACTGCGGCATATGCAGGGCCGGCTGCGAAATATCGGGAAGCAACAAATCCGCCAATAACGCATATACAAGGTTCATAGAACTCATGCTTGCCCTTGCGCATATAAAGGATGCGTAGAATCAGAATATTTTTTTTATCACAAGAAGCGTAATATCATCATCCTGCCCTGACTGGTAAGCGCTTATATCCGCAAGTATGCCGTTGATTATTTCGTTAACCGGCTGCCGGCAGTGTTTAATGAATGATTCTATCAACCGTTCATCTCCAAAAAGTTCCCCCTCACTGTTCTTTGCCTCTGTTGCTCCATCGGTATACATGAGTACCATATCCCCCTTGTTAACCGGGACAACCCTGTCTTTCATGAAACCATCGACCTCATCAGTAATGCCGAGCCATGTGCCGTCCGTAGGCACAACCTCCGGCGTATAATCCGGGACCCTCAGTATTATCAGGTCTGTATGTTTTCCTGAAATCGTTATACTGTCGCCTGAAAGGTTCGCGGCAACAAGTGTCATGTACCTCTCGACGTTCAGCCTCAGTATGTTTTTCCGTATGATCCTGTTTACAGAGACAAGCAGCGCAGAGGGGCTGACGCCTGTATCGCTGTCAAGGATTGAAGCAATACTGCTCTGGGCCATCATCATTATAAGCCCCGATTCCACGCCGTGACCAGAAACGTCACCCAGCGTAACCCACCGTTCACCGCCGTGCGTTTCGAAAAAATCATAGTAATCGCCGCCCACCTCATCTGCCGGCCTCATGACAGCCGCCACCTGGTAGTCGCCAAGCCTGTCATTTGCAGGGAGTATTGAAGTCTGGATTTTTTTTGCCAGCTCCATTTCTCCCCAGAGTGCATCCCTTGCCTTGCGGAGTTCAGTACGCAGGAAGAACTCCTGGCGGATGAGTTTGAACCTCACGTAGTTTATGCTTACAGCGATTATCACTGTGCCGCTCATGAAAAACAGGTTGCCTATTATGTTTGTCTTATTGAAATCTGAATCGGTTAAGGCATTCAGCAGCACGTAGACAACCATGAGCATGAGGCCGTTAATTGCGGAATGAATTGCCTCCCACGGCAGGAGCAGGTTTACTCCGATAATGACAAGGTTGATGCCCGCATAATAGCTGGAGTCAAAACCGCCGATGTCTATTGTCATGAGCGCGATAACCCCGCCCACAACAAGTGAAACAAGATACCCGTGGAGATACGAGAGTTTCCCGTATCCTGTGCGTTTAATGACGAAGTACTGTACCAGTGGTATAAACGTCCCGATCATCCTGTAAAGGGCAAATTTCGGAAGCAGCTCCGCGGGCATTGTAAAATAATCAAGAATAAAAAAAAGTGGCACAAGGATGAACGCAAGAGCGACAAGGGTCGTTGACCATTCATGCACAATCCTGTGTATGAACTCCCTGAACGGCACGTCCGTCCCTCGAAGCATGAGGTTTTTTTCCCTGGAATTCATCCCTAACCCTGCCTGGGCTTTTCCGCCGTCATGAACATCTGCGAGCCCGTATCCTCGAGTATTACAGAAACATTAACCGCGCCCGTGTCCGCCAGCAGCGCTGCAAACTCCTCCTCTGACCTGTAATACAGCACCCAGTCATGCCAGTACTCCATGAACCAGCGGCTTTTATTGTTAAAATGAAAATTACCGATAAACAGCCTGCCGCCGGGCTCCAGCAGCGTGTAGAGCTTCTCAGCCACGGCCTTTGCCACAGGGGGAGTGAGGTAATCGAACAGGCCCATTGAATAGATGTAATGAAAAGTACCCCACTTGGAAACCAGGTCACCGGTCATGAGCATGGTCCTCACGGAATCCCTGAGGTACTCCACGTTTACCCTGTACCCTATTCTCTTCTCGATCGTGTTAATGTTCGACGCCGCCTCGCCTATGGCCTCTTCGTCCTGGTCAAGGAGCGTGCAGTGCATGCCGCGCACGTCCTCCTCACCGGTGAAGATATCGTTAAGCTCGTAGGCCGGGCCGCATGCCACGGAGATGAACCTGAACACCCCGCTGTTCGATGCCGCGAACTCAGCCTGCACGTTCCGCAGCACCTTAGGCACAAGGAGCCTCCTGTTGCGCACCGCCTGCGCTGCCGGGTGTTCCAGGGAAAACTTGTACAGGGCCCTGGAAAAAGTACCGCTGCCCCTGTATGAATTCTCGTATATCATGCGCATCATCTCTGAATCGCCGGCATAGCCCCTGGGTTTCATGTTGGTGCGCACCATGAACTCCGAGCTGAGGATTATATCCCACACCTGTTTCCTAAGGTAAAAGCCGTGGATCTCATGCTCCTCGCGGGTGAATCCAGAAATCATCTCTTCGAGCTCCGACAGGTAGCCCGCAAAAAATTCCATGAACTTGCGGCCCTCGGTATTGAGCACTGTCATGCTCACGTGTTCCCTTACCGCGTCGGGTTCGCCTGCGATCATCCTGTCGAGACCGTCGAAGAAATGCCTGTAGACCTTCAGGTCAAA
This sequence comes from uncultured Leptospirales bacterium, assembly GCA_964440335.1. Taxonomy (GTDB): domain Bacteria; phylum Spirochaetota; class UBA4802; order UBA4802; family UBA5550; genus JAAYBQ01. Next base: position 6,057 of record CAYTSF010000075.1, on the reverse strand, counting down.
GGTGAGCCTCGATACGTATTTTTTGAAATCGTTTTTGACCCTGTCTTTCTGCGCAAGGATCAGCATGAGGTCTTTTGAAAGCCGCTCAAGGTTTATGAGGTCTTTCTTTTTAAACAGCGCGTCGAAGTTGTAGATATCATTGATAAAAAGAAGCCTGCCGTTTACTCCGTTCGCGTATGTCTCGAGGATAAAACTGCACGGGCCGGTCTCGATCTTCAGGTCATCAACCGCGACTGTAAGCGAATTAAACCATTTTCCGTCCCGTATCTGCCAGTCGCTCAGAAACCTGACAAAGAGAGAAAATTTTGAAGCATAGAGAAGCTCAACTTCGAGTTCACGATTATCGGCCACAAGCAGGCCCTTGAATGTTTGAGTTGCCTTATCCATATAATTCAGCTTCCTGTAATCTCTATCCTGTGGTCTTTTGTCTCGAATATCCTCAAAGCTGAAAAGCAGAGCTCCTGCCATTTTTTTAAGCTGTTATACCTGACGGATATGGTACCGCTGCTGTTTTTTGCGCCTTCGAGTATCTTGACTATCGGTGTTATGGTTGAAGAATTCATGTATTCAAGTTCTGCAAAGTTGATGATTACCCCCTTGCTGTATTTGATGCTGTTCTGGATCGCCTCGTTAAGCACCGGGGTGATGAACCTGCCCGGCTCGCGTTCTGTACTGCTGCCGGTAAAGGTTATCTCGATGTTCGAACCATTTTCCTTGACCGTCAGTGTAAGCTTGCTGCTGGTAAATGTTTCTATATGTGGCATTCAGCGCCTCCCATGTGCCGGAAGATGGTAAACCGCCGAAACGGATATGATGCTTAATTCATTGATATAAAAATCAATAATTGACTGCCCCTCGTAGGCGATCCGCACGATTCCGAGCCCGCTTTCACTATCGCACGAAGGCTGTGTCGCGACCTCTTTCAGTTTTTCGATGTATGCCTCAAAGGGGTTCTGAAAGCCCCTGATCCACTGCACTACCCTGTCAAGCTTCCTGAGGTTTTCATCGTCCTCGTTCTTAACCGGGCTCCTTACCTCGACTATGATATCATCCCTGGTAACCATGACCGATGCCTCAATCTCCCTCATGTTATCGTTGAACCTGCCGTATTTGACTGCGTTCTCCATGAGCTCGCTTATGTTCATGCGTATTGAATCCCTTGTATCAGAATCAAAATTCTTTGTTTTCAGGAACTCATCGGTCTGTACCCGCACAGCATCAAGGTTCTCCCACTCAGGCGCGACTTTAAGTTTAATAAAATTATTCATCAGCAACTCCAGACTGTAACTCCCGGACTAATTAAAGTTTCATGTTATAAATTAATATAATAGCCCGGAAAAAAATAATTTCCTCAGGAGTATTTTTGAATTTTTTACTGCGAGGATTTTTAATGTTATAAAAAAAGAGCGGGAACCGGGGTATCAGAAGTATATAACCGCCGAGGCGTAGAAGGAGGGGCTTTTACTGTAGGCCTCAAAATCAGAAATCCTGTCATCGCTGCCCGCATATGCCCAGATTATCCCGGCAGAGATATCCGAATTGTCAGAGGAATTAAATTTTAGCGAACCGTTTATGAACACGCCTGCGCCCTGGATGTCCCATATTGCGAAGAGTTCGCTTCGCAGCAGAGGGTGGATGCTGTATCCTGCAGCAGCGGAAAAATAATGGGTATTGAATGTGATGATCCTGTTTGCGAGGATGTAATAATTGCTGCTGTCAATTCCTGAGAAGGCCATGCGTGCCAGTGCAGCCGCGAGTTCATCATCCCCGTTGACAGGAAGGCTGTTGTAGAAATATTCGGCCAGGAGATATATCCCGGAGGCAAAGGTGTACTCGTACCCCGCGCCGCACTGGTAAAATGACCTCTCCTCATCAGGGCCCGACCACAGCACCACCGCAGTGAGCATGCCGTCGCTGACCACATACTGCATATCGAAGCCGTAATTTTTTCTCTTTGCGGTGTAGCCTCCAAGCAGGGCCAGGTCCAGGTCGCCCGTGCCTGCCATGAACCGGAGCAGGTAATTGCTGCTTCGCCAGGACATGTCGCCCGTGCTGTCATTTTCCCTGACCGGATTTACGACAGCTGTAAGTTCGGCTGACTCAAATGGATACCAGTCTACGCGCAGCGCATCCGTGCCATGAGGTTCATCGGCCCCGTCAACAAGCATGGGCGAGAAGCTGCACAGCAGGTCAAGGGGGTTCCACAACCTGCTGCTCCCGAAACGCAGCTGCTGCCGGCCCGCGGTTAAGGTAAAACTTCCCAGCACCATCTTCGCGTAGATGTTCCTGATGCCCGCGCTGCTGTAGATGTATTCATTGTTCACAACCTCGACATAGGGCCTGGTGAAACGGTTGTATTCATCAGGCACCCAGTATGAATCAAAAACTGCGCTGCCGTTATAATTGCTGAAGACCGCGTCAAAAGCGGCATCGGTACGGAAGATGAAACTTTCCCCGTACCTTATCTCGGGCGAAAGCATGACCCTGTTCATGTCAGAGAACATCCGCCTATCTTCGGGTAAAACTCTTCTGTCATAGTATGTGCCCCGCTCCTGGTACATGAAGAGGTTCCTGTAATAACCCGAAAATACCGCGCTCCAGCCGCTCTCTTCATCAGTTTCACCCTGTGCATGAATATCCGGTATGCTGCACATGAATATGACAGCAGCTGCCAGTGTACGGACAAACATGCTGCCATTACTACACACCTTCGGGATCATGGAAGGCTTCTCCCTGAACTTATGCATCTACATAACTCCATATATCGCTCTTAACAGGTTTACCTCCCCCTGCCTGCTATCTTTCCGTCCCGGAGCTGGATCAGCCTTCCCGCGCGCTTCATGACCATGCTGTCATGCGTTGAGAAGAGGAAGGTCGTGCCCTTGTCGCTGTTCAGTTTTTTCATTAGGTCAAGGAGCGCTGAACCGGTCTTCTGATCCAGGTTCGCGGTAGGTTCATCTGCAAGAATAATTTCAGGACTGGAGACCATGGCGCGGGCCACCGCGACACGCTGCTGCTGGCCGCCTGACATCTCCGCCGGCCTGCGGTTTATCTCGTTTTCAAGTCCCACCTCGCGGAGCATGGATTCGGAACGATCGCGCCGTTCCCCCTTCGCCACACCCTGCAGCATGAGGATGTACTCCACGTTCTCAATGGCAGAGAGTACAGGGATCAGGTTGTAGGCCTGAAATATGAAGCCTATTTTGTACAGGCGCAGGTCAGAGAGGCGCGTGTTGTTCATGCTGTTCAGGTCGTTGCCTGCCACGATCACATCCCCCCTGCCGGGCCTGTCTATGCCGCCGATGATATTGAGAAGAGTGGTCTTGCCCGAACCTGAAGGCCCGGCTATGGCAGTGAACTCCCCCTTCTGTATTGACATTGTCACGCCGTTGAGAGCATGGACCGCAATTCCATTGGTATTGTAGGCCTTAACGAGCTCCCTGACTTCAATTACGTTGCTTTTAACTGTTTTTTTCATATAAAATTCAGCGCCTCCATGGGCTTGATCCTTGCGGCCTTTACCGCAGGGTAGACAGACGCAATCACGGCAGTCATGAACACAATGACCGCACTTGATATAATATCCTTCATCATGACAAGGGGGTAAATAACGCTGCCGGTACCCCATATCCTCATGGATTCCGAAAATAATGACAGATCAATCCCTGTTACAGAGAATATGCCGACAAGGATCATCGACACCGCGAATCCTGCGGACAAACCGGCTATCCCCATGTTTACCGCCTCTGAAGTAATCATAATAAAAATATTCAGGGGACGGGTACCGATGCACTTCATAACACCCAGTTCATGGTACCTCTCCATTATTGCCATAATCATTGTATTTGCCACAGAAAAGATTACAGTGATAAATATTATGGCAAAAAAGATAAACATCATCGAATCATAAAGCCTGATGGCGCTCATCATCGATGGCGCCATCTCCTCCCATGTGACTGTTTCGATTGCCTCGTCGCTTACAAGTCCCGCAAGTCTCTTTTTTACTATATGCGCAATGTTGCGGTCTGATGTTCTTATGCTTACCTCAGAGATAGAATTTCCCATTGCCGAGAATGACTGCAGCTTTTTAATACCGGTAAAAACAACGAACCTGTCAAAGCTGTCAATGGGGGATACGAAAACTGCCCGCACGTAGAATGATTCACCTGCGATCACATCGTTTCTGTCCTGCAGCATTATTACAAGCCTGTCACCTGCCACAAGATCAAGTTTCTCTGCAAGCTGTTTTGAGATGATAATCCAGTTGCCGCCTGCATCATCGGGGTACCCCCCGCCATCCCCTTTGACAATGTACTCTGCCAGCTGCGAAACCGATCTCTCCATCTGCGGATCTATGCCTGTAATGACAACACCCTGGGAAGCCTCGCTTGACCTGATAATCCCCTGCACCTTTACCCTGGGAGCGAATCCGGTAACGCCATCAGTCCCGGCTATGCCCTGAAGCACGCCGTCCCTGAGCTCAAAACCGAATGAGGGCTTCAGGTTTTCGCTGAAACCCTTTCTGTGAATCGAGATATGGCCCAGGGAAGTACTGATGGTATTGTCAATCATCTGGTAGTTCATTCCATTTACAATGGACATAGTAATAATCATGAGTAAAACACCAATGCCGATTGATGATATTACAACCATTGACCTCCTCCTGTTGCGCCATATGTTCCGCCATCCCAGCTTCATATATAAAAACATAGAACCCCCTAAAGATGCCTTATTGCCCTGACAGGATCAAGCCCTGCCGCCCTGCGCGCAGGGAAAAAAGTAAACAGCAGGGCAAGAAACATTATACTGGCCGAGCAGCTGACAAAATCAGCCGCCTCCATCTTCGCGTAATAAACAAATGTTGTCACGCCATACAGCTCCAGCTCTGTGCTGTAACCGGAATAATCCATGGGATAAACACTGAAATAATAACAGAGGGCGTAACCCGACAGGAGTCCCGCCACAATACCGATAACCGCGATAAAAAAAGATTCTGTCATGACCATTGCAAATACACGCCACGGCCTTGTACCGATTGAAAGCATGATTCCCAGCTCGCGTATCCTCTCGTACACAGACATCTGGATCGTGTTCAGTATGCCGAAAGCGACTATGAGGTACAAAATAAAAACGAACAGGTGGCTGCTCACCCTGTCCATTGCAATGAACTGCATGATCTCGGGCATAAGCTCATCCCATGTCATCACCTCCAGTCCGCTCCCGGCAGCGGCCTGTATTTTCTTCCGCACATCCGGGGTCTCATCGGTTTCATCAATTCTTACAACGTATGAACTTACATATCCCTGCATTGAAAAAGTTTCTGAAGCCTGGCGCAGGTGGATGAGCGCAACCGAGCTGTTATATGAGATATTCGGCGACCTGAAGATTCCGGACACCATGAAATAATCAGCGGCAATCGAGCCGTCAAATCCCTGCGACAGGATCGACACAGTATCGCCGGTATTCACGCCCAGGTTCTTCGCAATACCGCTGCCGAGCACAATATTTTTTGCGTCATCATCTTTGATAAACCTTCCGGGGGGAAGGATGTATTTTTGCAGTGTAATAATCTCTTTCTCATTAGAAGGCTCGATGCCGATGATCTCCGCACCGGCAGATGAATCCCCATACAGGATAAGGCTCCCTGCGTGTATCCTCCGTGACACGTGCCTGACCCCATCAAAATTCCTGATTGCCGCAAGCAGTGAAGGATCATCCATGAATGAATACTCAAGGGTGCTGTTTTTCCAGAAACCATTCTCATGCACCTGTATATGTCCGGTCAGCGGCGCAATACCATCCTCAATCATCTGTCCGTAACTGCCGTTCTGGAATGACCGCATAAACAGGATCATGCAGCACCCTGCCATAATCGTGAGAAAAGTGAGGAATGACCTGCGCCTGTTCCTCCAGACATTGCGCCAGGCGAGTCCCGCGACGAGCTTAACTGTGCCTGCCATGTTTGCACTGTTTTTCATCACAGCTGCCTTATTGCCCTTACCGGGTCAAGTTTAGAAGCTCTCCTGGCGGGAAAGTATGTAAACACAAGGCAGAGCA
>CAYTSF010000074.1:13111-15858 GCA_964440335.1 uncultured Leptospirales bacterium | reverse complement strand
GGGCATCCGGCAGCCATACTTTACAGGCAGGGCAGCGGCACAATAACGGTTCTTGATGAATCCGGCCCGCTCATGGGGCTCTTCGATTTAGACGGATACGGTTCCATTGAGTTGAAGCTTGATGCGGGGGACTACCTTTTGCTCTACACTGACGGCATCACAGAGGCCATGGACATTGAAAGGTTCAGCGAAAAGGGGATGTTCGGCACCGACAGGGTCATTGAAACATTTAAGGAATCAGCCGGTTCATCGTCGAAGGAGCTTCTGCTCTCCATGATCAGCCGGGTGTATGAGTTCACGGAGTTTGCCGAACAGCTGGATGATATGACTGCAATCTGCCTCAGGAGGCGTTAGCTGCATCAGGGATCTGCACCATTACTGCTTCACCCCTGGCGGTTAAGACATCACCTGCTGTAACTGTGGCCGTGAGTACGACCTTGCGGTTTTTGATTTCTATTATTTTTGCCCGCACTTCAAGTTCAACTCCCGCGGGTGTGGGCTTCAGGTAGTCAACTTTAAGCGAAGCTGTTACGAAGCGGGGGAAGGGCTCTTCGCCAGTTTCGTGGCCGTCGTGCCTGTGCTTTGCCGCTGCGGCTGTACCGGCGCAGTGGCAGTCTATGAGGGAGGCGATGAGCCCGCCGTATACGTTTCCGGGGAACCCTCCGGTCTGGTGCGGAGACGGCGTAAAGCGACACATGCTCTCATCTCCGTCCCAGTAACTTTTTATGTGCATGCCATTATCGTTAAGCCTGCCGCATCCGTAGCAGTGGGAGTAATTGTCCGGGTAATAGTCCTGGAATGCCTTTGTGTTCATGCTCTCCCCCTTTCAAGGTCGCGTGAAAGTTTTTCCAGGGAACCGATTATCTCTTTCAGTTCGTCGCTGGACCCTGAGAGTTCCTGTATCGCGTTGCCGAAGACGCTTCCCGTGTGCACCAGGTTTTCGACCGCGGTGCCTATGGTGCGGATTCCGTTCATCTGCTCGGCGGATTCATCGGATATGCGGTTAATCGCGGTTACGATCTCATTCATGTCTTTGATTAGTTCGGCGAAAAACTCTGCCACTTCAAGTACAAGGTGCGCGCCCGCGTCAACATCGTTTGTGTTGCGCTCGATTATATCCTTGATCATCTTTGCCGAATCCGATGTCTTCTGCGAAAGGTTTTTCACCTCTGTGGCGACGACCATGAAGCCGCGGCCCGCATCGCCCGCACGCGCCGCCTCGATGGAGGCGTTCAGGGCAAGGAGGTTCGTCTGGAAGCTTATATCGTTTATAACGCCTGTTATGGTTGCGATCTCGGTGCTGTGGGCCGATATCCTGTTCATGGAGGATGAAAGGTTTTCGGCCAGTATCTTTTTGCCCGCAATCACTGTGTTCATGGTGCCCAGGGTTTTGCTCGTTTCTGATGCCTCAAGTGTGTTGGCATGTACGCTTGAAGTAAAATGCTCCACAGTTTCAGATATATCCTTTATTGATCTGTCATGTTCAATGTTCCGCACGAAAATTTCGCGGCATGCGGTTACGATTCTTGCTGACGAAGATGATATTTTCTGCACCTGTTCATTCATCCCCTCCACGGCAGACGATGTGCGGGTGAAGTTCTCCTCGGCTGTTGCCTGCGCCTCCTGCAGCTTATCGACATTACGGGTGGTGAAGGATGCCATGAGATAGAGGAAATAACTTGTACCGGCCATGAACAGTATCTTCGAGAATTCCGTACCTGACCTGAGGGTACTGTTGTCAAAAACTTTTGCCGGGTCCTTGCTGAAGATCATGCCGCCATGGGCAACTCCAAGGTAGATGAGAAGCACATAGCTGAGGATTGAAATGATTCCGAAATAGATGTTGAGTTTTTTATTATAGCGCAGGCCGCATACAATGGCGAATATGAGGTAGACGATGAATGTCGATGGTTCCTTTAAGGTCATGGCATATCCGTTATAAGGATCATAATGGAAAGCAAACTTAACCAGAAATACGAAGAGCACCTCAAAAGTAACCGAGGTGTAGATAAGCGCATCGGTTACTTTCCGGATTTTTACAAACCATGTGTTGACAAGTGTAAGCGCAAGGTAGGCCATCGAGATTGAAAGTACTGAGAAATAAACAACCGGCACAGACCCCGTATTCATTGACATTATGCCGGAAAGCAAAAAGAATACTACGAAAACATACCTGGCGCGGTTTATTATCCGTTCGATTTCAACTCTGTTCATGGGGAATCTCCGTACTACAATTATACTGAAAATTGAGCCGCAGAAAAATAAAAAAATTAAACTCTGCCCGCAGGGTAGATAAGCATAATGCATTCAGCGCAGTTGAACACAAGCATGTACCGGTTTTTGCCATCATCAATATAGAGCGGCATGTTGAGGCTTTCGTTACCGTGATAAAGAGGGCAGCACCCGGACTCGTACTTTATGCAGAGCTTTGTTTTCATTACGGGGGATTCCGGGGCGCCCTGAACGCATTCATAGGCAGGATCAATTTTCAGAGCGCCGTGGCGTTCATAAAAGCGCCGCGCCAGGCGGTTGGCCACGTTATATGTCATGTCAAGTTCAGTGACAGGGTAGGAGTGGTCTGTCTTCATAAATGATGTTCCGGGCCTGAGGTAGGAATGAACGCGCTCATCCTCAAGCGCGGCTGCTGCGCGGCGCCGGAGGTCGTTCAGTATGGATGGAGGGATGTACATGCCTTCGGCGCCGGTTATATCTGTTTTTCGCGGATAGAACATGGTGCCGCCCAGTTT
>CAYTSF010000074.1:10812-13011 GCA_964440335.1 uncultured Leptospirales bacterium | reverse complement strand
CCTGAAAACTTTGGAGTGTTATGCGACGATACGCTGCCGGTTCTTCCGTGCAGAAAGTATCCGGTGAACCCGCGGTTGAATGTCTTTTCAGGGTCAGGGGTAAAGTCGTATGTCACTCTGCCCGATGATGAATTCCTGATTGAGGGGATTCCTTCAAGGGCCCTGTCTATGGTTTTCCTGTAGTGAGCGGTAATGTTTTTTACATAATTGATGTCCTTCAGCCTCCCCTCGATCTTGAATGAATCTATACCGGCTTCGATCAGTCCGGCAATGTTTTCTGTGTGGTTAAGGTCCCTGGTCGAAAGGAGGTGGCCGCGGCTTATTACACGGCCCGGTTCTGCGGTCAGGTTCCACTCCTTCCTGCATGGCTGTGCGCATTCGCCGCGGTTGGCGCTGCGGCCTCCGGCGAATGCGCTCATGTAGCAGTTGCCGCTGAAACTCACACAGAGCGCGCCGTGTACGAAAAATTCCAGCTCACATGACACCCCCTGCCTTATGGCCCGCACCTGTTCCATGGAGAGTTCGCGCGCCAGCACAATGCGTTTGAATCCGGCTGCATCGAGAAACCGGACACGCTCAATACTGCTGTTTTCGGCCTGGGTGCTTGCGTGCAGGGGAACAGGGGGAATATCCATCTCCAGTATTGACATGTCCTGGATAATGATTGCGTCTATGCCGGAGTTGTAGAGGTCGATGATGAGCCTGCGGCATTCTTCGAGTTCGCTGTCAAAGAGGATCGTGTTCAGGGTGGCATATACGCGCGCGTTGTACCTGTGGGCGTAAGCAGCGAGCCGTTCTATGTCGCCGACGCTGTTCCCGGCAGATTTGCGCGCGCCGAATTTTTCAGGGCCGATGTAAACAGCATCGGCGCCGAACCTGACAGCAGCCATGCCGGCTTCGGCGTCTTTTGCGGGTGAAAGGAGTTCAATTCTGCGGGTTTCCATATTGTTTTTGTAATCCGTAAAGTGAATTAATATCCGGCATACCCCGCTCAATGTCAAGAAAATAGTGTTTGATGAAGTCCTGCATGCAACAGCCGGTCTCCCTTATGTGGTGACAAAATTTGAAACTGATATACATAATGGCTACTATTAATCTGGTGGACATAATTATCAGCAGGGTGCAGATTAATGCTATGAGCAGGCTCAGTGGAAAATTCCGAAGGTTATCTTTAAGGCACAAGGCCTGGTTTGTTACGCTTGCAATCCTTGTGTCATGCGTGATAATAATCGGCGGGGGTATCGATTATTTTCTTGTGCGCAGTTTTTCAAGGATCGAGAACAGATCCATACAGGACAACGCCCTGCGTGTCAGGCAGCTCCTGCTTTCAGAGGTCGATGCCTTAAAGCGGATAACGCATGATTATGCGGTATGGACGGACATGTATGATTTTATGTCAACGGGCGATGCAGCTTTCCGCAAAACGAATTTCAACGCCGATGTTCTGAAGAATCTTCAGGTTGACGGGGTTTTTCTGTATCATCCTGACGGCAGGAGGGTTGTGGGCATGCTTCTTTCTCCTGATGGAGAAACAATCAGTGCTGATGGAGCCTGGGATGCAGCCTTTTCAACTGTTATCGGCAAAGGAAGCGCAACCGGGGACTGCAGTAAAAGCGGCATAAAAAATTTCCACGACAGCCTGTATATATTCACCTGCCTTGATGTTCACCGCGATGACGGGAGCGGCAAGCCGGCGGGGTATTTCATTTACCTGCGCAGGTTTGACGGCAGGTTTGCCAAAAAGATTTCTGACATATTGAGGCTCCCCGTATCTGTCTCTGATGTTAAGACAGAGGATGCCGGAGAGTACATTAAAATCCAGGGCAACATGGATTATTTTATAACCGGCATGGCAGGGGACCACCTTGTGATAGAGGTTATTATCCGCGGGCCTGACGGCAATCCATCGGCGATATTCAGTGTGCCCGTGGAGCGCGATGTGCACAGGGAGGGGAACCGTGCCCTCCTCCTGTTTCACGTGCTGCTGCTCTTTGTTCTTGTCGCAGCGGGTTTCCTCATAGAAAGGTTCCTCCACCTGGTTGTAATATCCAGGCTTGAGGGCATCAATGACGGCCTCAACAATGTTGCGGAATCACTTGACCTTTCGACCAGGCTGCCCGTACGCGAAGGTGACGAACTTGACAACCTGGCAAAAGAGATCAACATGATGCTCGATTCCCTCGAGCTGGTCGAGAGCGA
>CAYTSF010000074.1:0-10712 GCA_964440335.1 uncultured Leptospirales bacterium | reverse complement strand
CTCGGGAAAGAGGTCCAGGATACGATAAGGTTCATCAGCAGTACCCTGCCGGACAACGTCGAGGTGAAGTTTGCCTGTTCGACTGACGAGGACCGGGTAAGCATTGACCAGCCGCAGCTTCAGCGGGTAATAATAAACATGATAAACAACGCCGTTCACGCCATGGCCGGCAGGGAGCAGGGCCGTATAACGGTGAGTATAGATAGCGAAATGTTCCCCTCTGAGGGTTCCGGCCCATGGGCACGTTCCCTGACGCCGGGCAGGTATCTTACGCTCAAGGTGACAGATACCGGACAGGGCATACCGCAGGATGTGATAGACAGGATATTTGAACCGTTTTTTTCAACAAAACCCACAGGTTCAGGCACGGGCCTGGGGCTGACGATCGCTCATAAATTTGCCGAGAACCATGGAGGCAGCATAGGCGTTACGAGCGCGGCAGGGCGGGGGACAACATTTTTTATCCACCTGCCTGCTGAAGGGAATGTTTGCAGGCAGAGCATCTCCGTGTCCGGTAAAGGTCACAGCATACTGCTTGTTGATGACGATTCACTTGTGCGTAATACCCTGGCTGAAGGGCTCAGGAGGATGGGATATACGCTATACTCTGCGGCAAGCGGCCAGTCTGCCATTACAGTCCTTGAAGAGGAGAAGCCTGAACTCAGCCTTGTTATCACAGACCAGATTATGCCGGGAATGACCGGACTTGACCTGCGCAAAAAAATTGCGGAAATACGGCCCGACCTTCCTGTGCTGCTGCTTTCAGGATATACAACCATGCTTGATGAAACCACGGCCAGGGCAAGCGGATTCGCCCGGATTCTCATGAAGCCCATTACCATTGAGCAGCTCGACCTTGCAGTGCGGGAGACAATTCTGCTTAAAAAAACCCGGTGAAATAAAACCGCATTTTAATCCCTGCCTGACCATGACAGAATTCTTGACGTGTAAGCCTGACTTCAATATTTTATCATTACACAGGCAAAATCCCTGGAGCAGAGGCATTTGATGAACCCGGAACTGAAAAGAATCACCGACAGAAATATTATTTACCAGTACCTTAAAAATGTTTTTAACAGCAGACCTGTTTTTCTTAAAACTAAAGAATTCAATGTTGAAGTAAAATCATTTACCTTTTCTGAAAAGGGAATTTTTTTCAGCACGGATGAAGACCTGAGTGAGGCCCAGGTGAACCTTTATGTGCGCAACAAAACTGAAGTGGTCTTCGCCAGGGTAAGGATTACTGAAAATACAGATGCGGGGTACAGGTGCGAAGCCTCAGATATACTTCTCATGGAACTTCCCAGGAAGGAGGAACGGTATTCGTCCGGTTCAGATTCGGGAGATGCAAAGGTTGTTATTTCAAATATCCTGTCTGAATTTACTTTAAGAGAAAACTTCGAAGATAACAAGAGGTCGATTGTTGCAATGAAAGATGACTTTGAAGAGAAGCTGTCCAAAAAATATAACAGGGCAGAGGTTTATGTAATCAGCGAGCAGAAACCTGACGTGCGAATGTCGTACTTTATCAATGAACGCAAGCCTTACTTCATAAAGGATATAACTGATGCATCGGGAAAAGATGATGAGATGTATAAATATTATATCGAAACAATTTACCCTGCCGATAAAGAGAAAGACCGCAGGCTCATTTCTGAAATTGCCGTGCCCTTTCTTTATAAGTACCTGCTCCCCTTCGGCTACCTGAAAATCAGCAGCGCCAGGCCGCTTTCAGGCGAGGATTATTCCTTTGCCAAAAAAAACGGTATGAACATATCCACCTATTTTTCCAATGACACAAAAATAATAAAGAGTTCGCCGGACCGCATTGCCATATGCGATTTGTCGATGACCGGGCTTGGCGTCTCATTTAAAGAAAGGGCGCTTATCAAATATTTCAGGGAGAAAAGCCTCATACTGTTTACGGTATATCTTCCGGGTAATAAAACATCAACTGTCATGTGCAGGGTTGAGAACATTAACATTATGAAGAACTCGATGTATAAAATAGGGTGCAGCATACTGAACTTTGATGCCATTGGCGAAGTGAACTACTCCGAGTACCTTGATGCCCTGAGTAGTTGAGAATCATAATTGTACCGCGTTACGCCATGAAAAAAAAAGTCTGCAATGGCGGCAAAGAGGACTCCGGCTGTATATGCCGCGATATCGCACGGGTCAAAGGTGCTGCCGAGCGTGAGCTGTATCAGGAGACTTCCGGTGTTGAAAAAATCCTTCACAAAATGAAGCTGCAAAAGCTCAACAAGAACTGAAAAAAGTAAAACCCCTGCTCCCGCCTTAACAGGCTTCATGTGCGGAAAGAAAGTTTTAACGCATGAATAAATTAATATGACAACAAGAAAGTCCCCTCCTGTTGCGCGTAGCATGGATTTTTTTGCCGCAAACAGAAGCATGAATATGCCGGCTGCAAGGGTAATAAAAGCGGCAAGGATATAAGCGATTCTCTGTTTCATAAATGTTCAAGCAATCTCCGTGAATAATTTTCAGCAGTATCTTCGTTTCATGATACAGTAATCCATGAGCACGTGACAAATTTATTTATGGTGAGATATCTGTTCACCTGTAAAGAAAAAAAGCGCGGAGCATGGGATATGCCTTGATCCAGTACATGAGACGCAAATATCCGGATGAGGGAGTTTTCTGGTGGCAGGTAAAGTCAGCCTGTGATTTGATGGCTGACAAAAGTCTCCGGGCACAGGCAGGGTAGGGGCATTGGACAGAAAAGATCTGAAGGAAAAAGGAGGGTACAGGGAACTTGTAGTTCTCTCCATCCCCCTTATTATAACAACGGCATCATGGTCCCTGCAGCAGTTTGTAGACCGCATGTTCCTTGCCTGGTATTCTCCTTCGGCAATTGCGGCAGTCATGCCTGCCGGTATGCTCAACTTCTCGGCAATGAGCCTGTTCATGGGGATCTGCGGTTACACGACAACCTTTGTTGCCCAGTACCACGGCGCGGGCCGCAACCATCGCGCGGGGAGGGCGGTCTGGCAGGGTATATGGTGCAGCGTGATCGGCGGGATAATCCTTCTTGTGCCGATACCCTTCTCTTCGAAAATATTCACGGCAATAGGCCATGACCCGGCAATAATCGGGGATGAATCTGTCTACTTTTCAATATTATGCGCCGGATCATGGGCACCCCTTGCGTCATCGGCGCTGGCAGGATTTTTTTCAGGCAGGGGAATAACATGGCCCGTGCTCTGGGTAAACATTTTCGGCACTGCCGTAAACATAGTGCTGGATTATATCATGATTTTCGGCAGGGGGGGATTCCCGTACAAAGGGATAGCCGGCGCAGCAATTGCCACTGTCATATCCGCTGTCAGTGTTCTCCTCGTTTACCTCTTTCTTTTTTTTCAGAAAGGCCATGAGCGGGAATTCTGTACCAGGTCCGGCTGGCGACCGGAGAAGATGCTTTTCAGGCGCCTCATACGTTTCGGTTTTCCTGCCGGGCTGCAGTTCTTCATAGAGATTTTTACCTTTACCATATTCATCCTGTTAATCGGCCGCCTCGGTCTCATGCAGCTGGCAGCATCCAACATAGCCTTTAACATAAACACGCTGTCGTTTATGCCCATAATCGGACTGGGAACAGGGGTTTCCATACTGACAGGGCAGTACCTGGGCATGAACAGGCCCGATGTGGCAGAGCAGAGGGTCTATGCCGGATTCAAACTGGCACTGGCATACATGGCCTGCACCGGGCTTGTATATGTGTTCCTGCCCGGATACCTTGTTGCCCCATTTGTGCGGGGGATGGACTTTGCGCAGATGCCGGCAATAAGTGGCATGACCGAAACTCTGCTGAGATTCGTTGCCCTCTATTCATTCTTTGATGCCATGAGCATAATATTCAGTTCCGCGCTCCGTGGCGCGGGCGATACCTCTTTTGTAATGAAGGCAGTACTCCTGGTGGCCCTCTGTTCGCTTATTATTCCCGCATACCTGGCTGTTTTTCTCTTTCATGGCGGCATTTATATCTGCTGGTGGATCCTCACGGTCTATGCCATACTGCTGGGTTTTACGTTTTATCTCAGGTTCAGGCACAGCAGGTGGAAATCCATGCGGGTCATTGAGAAGTAATTGGTTTCTCTCTGTATGCGACATAAAATTAGTATTGACAAATAAACTCGTTTCTTTACAGTTATTATGTCATATTATATAATCTAATAGTGCCAGGGTTTACAGAACTTTTCCCGGATTTGTACAGGTTTGATGAGGATCGAACCATTTTTTCATTATTTATTTTATGCTTTGAGCCATCTTCCGGCGTCAGCATAAATTTTAGAAATTCCCCTTAAGGATTTCAGGATGATACTAAACATTGCTACTTTCGCCGCCTGTTTCGTCATGCTGCTCCTGTTCAGGAGGCTTGACCGTACCAATGCCAAAATGGCCAAGCTCCGGAGGTATTCTTCGCGGATATTCGATGATTTCAGGAAGCTTACAGAGAAGGAGAGCCGCAAGTTCCAGGATGCAACAATTGAAATAGATATCCTTATCAAGAAGGCATCATCGCTGGCAAAAAATATGGCCGAATCGATCGGCGACATAGAGGGCAGGATCAAGGGGCTCGATGTGGAGAAGGCCAGCCTGAAAAAGGTCGAGGATGACCTCAGGATAATTTCCGAGGCTGCCCGTGATGTCAACAAGCAGATACAGTTCATCGCATCCGCCAGGGAGAATTTCGGAGACATGACAAAGAAGCTTTCATTCCTCTCCGAGAACATGGACAACATGAATCTGCAGATGAGCCAGATGACAACCTCCTTTGACGAGAAGCTGCGCGAAAGGTCCAGGGAGATAACAAACGAATTTTATATTTTTTCAGAGAACATGAAGAGCGACCTTGAGCGCAGGGAGACAGAGCTTGCCCAGTCTTCCAGGGAAAGGATGATGCAGCTGTCTGATGAATTCTCAAAGAACATGACTGAGATGGAGAACAGGTTTGCCGAGTCAGGCGAACTGCTTCACGATAATTTCAGGCTGAAACTAAATCCCCTTGTAAGGACTGTTGAGAAGGCGGAGAACCTGAACGCGCAGCTTGAAGGGCTCCGCGATACCTTTGCCAGCATGGAGGTCGCCTTCTTCGATGAATTCAACCGTAAAACCACCGACCTGTCGCAGAAACTCCGCACCGTTGAAACAAACATGGACGAATCCAAGACCAAGCTCGTCAGCAGTTTCGAGTATGAGGTTGAACGGGTACGTACAGAGATAGACAACCTGAGCATACATGCCGTGACCAAGAAAGACGAGGTTGTGCAGGCAGCGCGCCGTGAGGCCGAAAATATCCGCAAGCGCATTGACGAGTTTGAAGACAGGTTCTCCGAACTGGAGACCAGGATCATCGATACCGCAGAGGGCAAGCTCGACAACATAGACGCTGAGTACCAGGCTATCGAGCTCAGGCTCAACACCATGCTCGGCAGGATCAGGGAGGAGGAACTTCAGCTCGGCAGGAAAACATCCGAACAGTCAGAACTCCTGCAGAAGAATTTTATCGACCTTGAAAACAGGCTTGGCGAAACAAGGAACGAGATAATCCGCTATGAACAGCAGAACGACGTTTTCGGCAGGGTCGATACCATGATGAAGACCCTGGAAGAGGCAAAGAAGGAGGCGCGGGAGCTGGAGAAATTCATCGCCGACATTGACCAGATAAAAGAAATGAAAAAGAACGCAGACAGGGAGATCCGCGCGTACATAGCCAAGAAAGAGAAGATTGCCGATATAGAGAGCGAGATACGCGGGCTTGTCGAGATGAACGATCTCGTCATGAACAAGACAGACAAGCTTCTTGAAGGCGCCTCCAGGGTCGAAGCGGTCAGTTCCAGGATCGACGGTCTATCGGATACATACAACGCCCTTGAGCGCAGGATCAACGAGCTTCATGAATACGAGGATGTTATCACGCGCAACCTTGATGCGGTGAGCAAGTCAGACCTGATCATCCAGACCATAGACAGCAGGATCAAGTCCTTTGAAAAGGTCATGGAGAGGTCGGACCGCAGGGTTGAAAAACTTAACAGCTCGCTCAAGAGGATCGAGGAGGAGACCCTCATCCTCAAGACGCGCGAGAGCGACATACATGAGCTTAAAGACAGGCTCAGCGAGCTCGACGGGCTGTCGGATCACATGGAGGAGCGCGTGAAGCAGATACACGCCATGTTCCAGAAGATCGAAACTGTCCGCAAGGAGATCGACAGCACAGACAGCAGGCTTCAGGAGATGTTCCATCAGACTGACAGGAAGATGCGCGAGTTCTCGGACTTCATTCAGGCCGTTGACAATAATAATCCCATACTAAAACAGGTTAAAGGCGACCTGAAGAACATCCCCGGCAGAAACCTGAGCGATAACGTGGTAAAAACGGTGCGCGAGCTGTCAGATAAGGGCTGGGATCCCGAGGCGATTTCTAAGAAACTTATGGTCGATGAAAATTCGGTCAGGTTTATAATAAATACAACGTTGCTTTAATCTGCCGCAGGTATCAGCGCAGGCAGATCTTTTCAGAGAGAGGTCAGTTCATATATTATGAAGGAAGGCTTACTGGCCTTCCTTCATTCTTTGCTGCACAGAGTCAAGTATCTGATCGTCTGAAAGTTTTTTCCGCAGTACGACGCGGTACACCACATCGAAGCGCGTAGGTTCAACAATCTTTTTGGGAAATTTGAAGGACCAACGGAGCAGGTCATCATTTATGAGGCTGTCGATCTCTGACAGGTTGGTTGGCTGCTGGGACCTGATCTTGTTTATGGCGCCTGAATCCGGGAAAAGCCAGACAGTAACAAGGCCGGTTCTCACCTCGTCAAAGATGTCATACTTTCCCATCTCCTGCTGCATGTACTTGTCGCCGCCATCATCGGCAGCGCGTTCGATGGTTGCCTGGCTTTTCAGCTGAACAACGCGGTATTCATCCGATGAAAGCAATACCCTGAAAGTTTCGCTCCCCTTTTTATCGCCCCTGAGGAATGCCTCGTTATCCTTTTTGATCTGATCATATGGATCTTTAACGCTGCCGGACTGGCACGAAAGAATTACCGGCAGTACAACAAGGGCGGCAAATGCTGATAAAATGTATTTCATAGATTTATCCCCGTAAATAATTTCAATTTAATTATAATGCGGTGCTGATATCAAGGCAATCATATTGAATGCTCCCGCTGTCCTGCAGCCCCTGAATAGTCTGCAGATTTCTGCATTAAATTGAAGGCGGTCAATTAAGTCAACCGGAATTAGGCTTATTGCAGCAAATGGGTGCTATATTAAAGTGTTATTGGCGCGGTTTTAAGCCGGATAGACGTGAAGCATGAAAATTTTACTCGGTTCTTCAGTGTCTTGCTCCGGCCCCTGTAATATGCTCTGAGCCGGTGTCATATGAATTTTATGCCGCAAAAATATAATGATAGAAAAAATCCTCCATATGAATTAAATTAATGCTGGAAAAAGTTTATTTTTTTAAAACACTTGCTTTCAGGTGTTGTCTCTCTTTCTGAGGGTTTCCTGTATAAACCCTGTGAGGTATTATATCATGGGCCCTTTGTAATAAATACCTTCTGAGGTAATGAATATGAAAAGAATTATTGCAGTCACTGCAGTTTTGCTGCTCTTCTCGTCAGGGCTTTATGCCAAGTCAAAGGTCGAAGACGTTTCGGGCAAGGATTCCTCCAAGAGGGATGAAATTAAAAAGAAGGACGAGGAGCACAGGCAGAAGATCATGAAGAAGTTTTATGATTTTCGGGACAGGGTGCGCAAAATGACCCCGGGTTTTGACATAGAGATACCGGTTGATGCAGGCGAGACCGACGATATCAAAGACCAGAAAATGCAATCAAAAACAGGCAAGCTGAAGGAGTTTGATGCATGGGTTGCTGATTCATATAAACTGAGGGCTCTGCCATATGACAGCGTCAATGAATTTACTTCAACTGTAAAGCGCGGAGACAAGGTCAAGGTCGTGATGAAGCCCGATGTTACGCCCAGCAAGGAGTATAAGAGCCTCACGAAGGACTGGTACCTGGTACGTACATCTGACGGCGAGGAGGGGTATATCCCCGCGAACCTGCTGCTGGGTAAAAAACCCGTAAAAGAAAAAGACAAAAAGAAAGATGATAAGAAGGATAAGAAAAAAGATAAAAAGGACAGCGTGGGGATGAATGATGACATCGACATGCAGTTTCTTTTTGCCGGTGAACCTGCCGTTGAAGAACCTGCGGTTGATGACCAGTTTACCGGGCGTGTTGAGGGGCTGTTCGTTCTTGCCGGTTACGAAGAGGCAAAGCCAGGCTCACAGATGAAGGTCAACACCTCGAGCCTCAAGGTCAGGAGCGAGCCCTCCTTTGACGGTGAGGTGCTGGGCAATCTCTACAAGGGAAATATAGTCGAGATCATTGAGTATTCATCCAATTACGACGAGTATGATGGCCACCGGGCGAAGTGGGCAAAGGTCAAGTCCGGCGACTTCGAGGGGTGGGTTTTCAGCTACTATCTGGTTGAGCCGGGCAGCGATTCGGGGAGCGGTAATGAACATGTAATGACTGAGTTCGAGGAGGGGGATGACCTCTACGTGAAGCCTGACATCCTTCGGGTCAGGGACGCACCGGATGAAAACGGTACTGTTGTATTCAGCCTTCAGAACAAGGACGAGGTCGAGATCATTGAGGTTGAGCCGGAGATTGTTTCCCTGGGCGGCAAGAAGTCAAGATGGGTAAAGATCGAGTACGAGGACTACCAGGGATGGGTGTTCGGGTCATTCCTTTCTACTGACAAGGCTGCATTTGAGCAGGGCGACGATATCAAAGACATGTTCCAGTCGCCTATAGACGAGGATAAATATTTTATATCGAGCAAATTCGGCAAGAGGACGCTGAAGGGCAAGGTGAGCAACCATACAGGTATTGACCTTGCAGCGCCATGCGGCACTGATGTAAAGGCTGCTGCTGACGGCGTGGTCATAAAAACTGTTGAGAACTCGAAGAACTGCAGTTCATGCGGTTATGGCTCATACGTTATTATTGAACACAAAAACGGGATCAGAACCCTCTACGGGCACCTGAGCGCAGTCAGGGTCAAGGAGGGGCAGAAGGTCAACGCCGGGGACATCATCGGTGCAGTTGGAGACACGGGGCATTCATTCGGCTGCCACCTGCACTTTGAAGTCAGGGCAAACGAGGAATTTGTTGACCCGTCAAAGTACCTGCATCCGTAGCATAAATACAGGGGATTTATAAAATGAAAAAGTTCATATCTACAGTAATTCTATTCGGCTTTCTGCTTTCGGGAGTCACGCTTGCTTCTGATGAGGACACTCTCATCAAGGCCGTCAAGGCGGGCAACCTGAAAAAAGTTGAGGAACTGATAAACCAGGGTGTGAGTTCTGAAACGACCGATTCATCTGGAAGGACACTGGTACAGCTTGCGGCCATAAACGGTAAGCTGAAGGTTGTTGACTACCTGCTTGACCTTGATGTCAACCCGAACAGAAAGGACGACAAGGGAAACTCCCTCATGCATATACTCGCTGCGATGAAAGGGAAGGATGCATTTGCGCTTATTGAAAAAGCCATGATGCACAGGGGAAGCATCAAGACCGAGAACGATAAAGGCGAAACCCCAATGAGTATTGCCATAAAAAAAGGGAACGTAGCTGTTGTTGAGCTTTTCCTGGACAAGGGAGACAGTACGCCTGACAGCACTTATCAGAGGGTGCCCCTTGCCCTGTACGCCTACAGTGAAAAACAGGTTGCTGTCATGAAACTTTTTGTCGAGAAGGGCGCGAACATAAACAAGGTGGCTGATGACGGCTATACCCTGCTCACAATGGCCATCAAGAAGAATGACCTTTCCACTGTTCAGTACCTTGCAGAGAAGGGCGCGAACCTTGACCTGGCGTACAAATCCGCATACCCGGTGATATACGCCGCGCAGGAAAAGAACTACAAGATCATGCAGTTCCTCATAGATAACGGCGCGGACTATACAAAGACCGATGGCAGCGGGCAGAGCGTGCTGCATATACTTGCCTCGGGGAAAGGCAACGGTAAACTCATAGCCGGCATGAACATCCCCGAAAAGCTGCTTAACAAGAAGGACAAGGACGGGCTGACGCCCGTAGCTGTTGCCGTGGCTAACGAAAGGTGGGACAACGTGAAGGCCCTTGTTGAAAAGGGCGCGAACCTTGATTACAGGGATGCTACAGGCAGAACGCTTATTTACAGGGCCCTGGAGGGGGGGAGCTACGACACCGTGACCCTCTTCATTGAAAAGGGGCTCTCTGTGACCGTTAAGGACGAAAGCGGCGTTACACCGCTTCACCTTGCAGCGGAATTAAAGGGGAAGAACTGGGACGCCCTGCTGCTGAAGATCATCCAGTCAGGGGCCGATGTGAATATTACAGACGAATCATCGGGCACTCCCGCAGGCAGGGCGATTGACGCAGGGAACGTTTCGGGATTCAAGATCTTATGTGACAACGGGCTCAACCTGAACCTGGTAGAGAAGGGGACGGACCCGCTGGTGCTTTATGCCTACAAGAAAAACCAGAAACAGATCGTCAATGAACTGATACAGAGGGGCGCATCACTTTCGGTGAAGGACAACACGGGAAACACCATACTACATATTATGGCCGAGAAGAACGATGTTGCCTTCTTCAAGACAATGAAGACAGCCGGATTTGACCCCAA
>CAYTSF010000073.1:2858-15890 GCA_964440335.1 uncultured Leptospirales bacterium | reverse complement strand
TCGAAGGATTATAAAACATGGAAGCCCATTAATGCATCCTTCACAAAAACGCTGACCGAGTCTGTGTACTGTATCGCGTCAATGAAAGGGAGGCTTTTTATATCTTCCGATGAGGCGGTTTACGAATACATCCCTGCCGAGAAAAGGATTGTTGAATCCCGGCTAAACACGGAGCTTGAAGAATCCTTCGGTAAAAAAGGCCCTGCGGCACTGTTCGTTTTTAAAACAGATAATAATCCCGCGCTTTTCGTTAAGAGAAATTTCGGCGCATACGACATAGAGGATAAAACCGGTGCTGGGAAGAGGAGGGCGCTCTACGTCAGCTGGGGGATGATCGAAAAAAATTTCGGGGGATTCCTGGAACTGGCTGTAAGAAATAATTTCAACGCAGTTATTATCGATGTGAAGGACGATGCCGGCATGATCAATGGCCCGGTAGAATCAAAGACCGCAAGCGAGATAGGCGCAATAAAGCAGCGCAACATAAAAGAGATCATAAAGAAACTCCATGATAAGGGGATGTGGGTCGTTGCCCGGAACGTGACATTCAAAGACAAAAAACTTTACGAGGCATACAACGGCAAATATGCCATAGCCGACAAGGTTACCGGCAGGCCATGGGTCGGGCTGCCGCGCGAAAGGTGGTGCGACCCCTATTCCAAGTTCGTCCGCGACTACAACATCGAGATAGCAAGGGAGACCGCAAAGCTCGGATTTGACGAGATACAGTTCGATTACATACGCTTTCCCACCGATGGACCGGTGGGAAGGTGCCTGTACAGGTTCAGGGAGCATGATGACACATTCAAGTCCGAGATCATGGGTGACTTCCTGCAGCAGGCGCGCAAAGAGGCCGGGGTGCCCATCTCCATCGACATATACGGGTTTAACGCATGGTACAGGTTCGGCAACCTCATAGGCCAGGACATAGAGTTTCTGTCACGGTTCGTCGATGTTATCTGCCCCATGGTATACCCGTCACACTTCGGCGCGTCATTCTACTCGCGTTACCCGGTGGCTGACAAACCCTACTGGATAGTCAGGGACAGCACGCTAAGGTCAATATACCTTTCGCGTAAACGCACAGTTATACGGGAATGGATACAGGACTTCGACTATGTTTCCCCTACCTGGGGTCCCGATTATGTGCTCAGGCAGATAAAGGGGGTAGAGGACGGCGGAGGATACTCCTATTCAATGTGGAACCCGGCCGGCGACCATTCAATGGCAGACCTGGCCCTGAGCGGTAAGAAGAAAGAGCTTTAACATGAAGGGAGATGCTATGAAAAAGTTCCTGCTCAGCATGGCCCCCAGGCCGGGCTTTCTGGCCTGTACGCTTGCAGCTGTGCAGCTTATCTATTATATCATGTACATAGTAAAAGGCCTGCCCGGATATACTCTGTCAGCCGTGAACATCACAGCCATGGCCTTCAGCTTCGTTACGCTGCTACTTCTGGCGTCAATGATCGAGTTCCTCCTGGTGCGGAGGACAGTAGCCGTAATAGTCCTCTCGGTAACATTCCTGCTCACATGGGCCATGAGCGCATACCACCTGACCTCCGGTTCTTCGCTCGACTATTCTCTGGTGCATGACAACATCGGCATCAGTTTTTCGCCTGAATCTTTTCTAATGATAAGCACCGCATTCAGCATGACGGACCTGCTGCTGCTGGTTGTACTTGTGCTGGCAATAATAGTCGCAGAGAAAAAGTACGATGCCATAAGCGCATCCATGCGGAGAAACACATCCGCTGCACGGGGCGCGGCGTTCGTTCTGTGGATCGTGATAGTGATGCTTCCTTTTCAGGCCGGCGATGAGTTTACTCTCTTTGTTAAAAGCGCCCTGGCCTATGACAGCAACCCTGCGGCCGGTGAGAGAGTGCCTTCAGGTTATCCATATTACAGGACGACAATACCCCATACCGGTTTTTATTCATCTGTGCCGCGCGACCGCAGGAGGCCCAATGTAATCCTTATCCTCATTGAGTCATACAATGCCAATTTCGTTGAAAAGCAGGCCCCGGACGGCAAGGAGTATACACCCTTCTTTAACTCGCTCATAAAGCGGGGGCTTTATATCGACAGGTTTTATGGCAATTCTATACAGACGTGTAAGGGGCAGGAGGCGGTTTTCTTTTCAATAATCCCCGCTTACAAGGGGAAACTTTTTGTTGATTACGCGGGCCTGAACATAAGCGGTTTTCCAGCCATACTCGCGGGCGCGGGCTACGAAACAATATTTTTCCAGGCTTACCATAACCTGAAGTTTGACAATACCTATAACAGCATGGTCAAGGCCGGGTTCTCTGTTGTAAAGTCATTCGCGGAGTATAAACGAAAAGAGGACAGGAAGAACACCTGGGGGTGGGGGGTGGAGGATGGGACCTTCTACGCCAGGTTCTTCGAGGTGCTGGACCAGTTGCATGCATCCTCACCGGATAAACCATTGTTTGCAGCTCTTGCCACTGTGGGTACCCACATTCCCTGCGACGGAATGCCCGCTGAAAAAAGAAGCATATATAAAAATCCTGAAAACATTAAAGAGAAGTATTCCAATGCCCTGAGGCTCAGCGACAGCCAGCTTCAGGTTTTTTTCGACATGCTTTCAAGACGCGATTACCTTGAAAATACTGTAATCATAATCACCTCAGATCACAGCTTCCCCATGAAGGAGCACGGCATCTACAACAACGAAAAATGTTTTTACGATGAAACCTTCCGCATACCGTTTCTTGTTATATGGGACGGGGTGGTCAGCCCTGAAAGACCGGGCGGCAGGGCATATTCCCAGGTAGACATCGGCCCGACTATAACCGACATGCTGGGCATATACGAGGCCGGGAACACCATGACCGGCATCTCGGTCTTCGACAGGTCCGGTGAAAACCCCGTGTTCCTGGTTCAGCCATATAACGGGCGCTACCTGCAGGTTGTGTCATACCCTTACAAGTATATACTGCACATGCAGACAGAGAAGGAGTACCTCTTTAACCTGGATACTGACCCTGGCGAGAAATTTAACCTTGCCGGTAACAGCACATATATGGATATGGCCGGCAGCATGCGCAAATCCCTTGACAGAATTTATGTAAATCAGAAGCTCATAGATGAAAACAGGATAAGCCCTGTAAAATAAAAAAAACCGGTATCCTTGCGGGTGCCGGTTTTCCATATTCATGATATTCTCTCTACTGTCCCGGGTGGCGGGTTTCTTTATATGACAATAATATAGCACAACGTTCTCATGTTGTACATCACGCGAAAGTGTTATTTTATTGGAATAAAAGTGTCAGTTTGCGTTTTTCCAACCGGGAGTTGATCAGCTTTCACCTGTTTCTTTGCTGTATTTTGACCAGTTTATGGCGATCTTCGTCAGGTCAGAGGATTTTTCTATGCTGAATTTGTCCCGGATATTTCTCCTGTGACTTTCAATTGTATTGATGTTGATGTTAAGTTTTTTTGCGATTTCGTTTCGTTTATATCCCCTGCCGATGAGCCTGAAAATTTCAAATTCCCTGTTGCTGAGTACGTTGACGTCAATGTCATCATCTGCTGATCCCAGGAGCATCTTGCCTGCAATTTTACTCGATACGCTGTTGCTCAGGTAGAGTCTGCCTGAAATGACCGAATCTATGGCTGTCATTATATTGTCAGATGCCTCGGCCTTTGTGATATATCCCCGGGCGCCTGCTTTTATGGAACGCTCGGCAAAGATCGTGCCTTCGTTCATTGACATGACAAGGATAATGATTTTTTTGTATCGTTTTTTTATGACCGAGATGAGTTCTATACCGCTGACATCGCCCTTCAGTTCAAGGTCGATAATGGCAAGTTCAGGTTCATGTTCGGCAAGGAGTTTTATTGCTGTCGCCGCGTCCTCTGCTTCTGCGCATACATTGTATCCCGGGATATCCTCCAGGATGCTCTTCAGTCCCTTGCGGACAACCGGGTGGTCGTCAATAATCATAATCTGCATTTTAGCACCATATCCATGATTGATAGGCCTGTTTCCAGACTGGCGTTTGATACCTTCAGAAATCTGAAGCGGGTTTTTTTTAAGGGGCTCCGACCCCTGGGCCCGGTTTAAAATGAGAAAGGAAACAGGTTTAATATACTAAAGGCTCCGCTTCAAGGCCAGCCTTTGACAGGATTAAATCCGGAAAAGGTCTCTGTTCAGGTCTGCACCGGTTTATCAGCCTGCATATGTACTCAAGGGGAGGCTGACGGATACGCTGAAGCCTCCATCTTTATTCACCCCCGCACTGAAAGAGGCATTGATCAGGTCAGACCTGTACTTCATGATGTTCAGGCCGAAGCCGTCAGATGCCGTGTCTTTTTCCTTGTATGTGCCGTCATCTGATACGGTAAGGGTGATGGCAGGGCTGGTGCGGTTAATGCTGATATATATGTTGTCCGAATCGCTGTGCTTGACCGAGTTGATAACAGCCTCCTGTGTTATCCGAAAGAGCTGTGACGCGATGAAATCATCCTTTATCTGCAGTTCGCCATTAATTACCAGTACGCAGTTCTTGCTATACACCTCTCTTGTATTTGCCGTAAGCTGATCCAGGGCAAGCAGAAGAGTACTGTGCCCGATAGTGACAAGGGGCAGTCCCCTGGTAATTTTCCTGCATGTAATAACGGATTCGTTGTTGATGTTTATCAGATCGTCAATGTATTCATCAATGCCGGGGGCGGAATTGCCAAAGCGTTTTTTAAGGGTCCTGAGCATGAAGCTCAGCCCTGTAAGCTGCTGCCCCAGGCTGTCGTGGAGTTCATGCCCGATGTTCTGGCGTTCGGTCTCAGTGGCGGTAATGAGCTCCTTTTCGAGTTTTCTTAATTCATCCCGGGCTATGTAAAGTTCAATTATCCTTTCAATTCTTTCTGCAATTATTTTGAGGGTCAGCTGTTCCTGCTCTCCCAGCGGCGCTGGTGTATTATGCCTTGTTTTTCTGCGGATTGTTATAGACCCCGGTTTTTTCCCTGCGATTGGCGCGCAACCTGCTATGCCTCCGGCGCAGTTCCTGTAGTTATATGTTGTATAAGTTTTTTGACAGTACTCAATCATCACAGCTGTATGTTCGGGATTACTGAATGCGCCGGGAATGAATGTTATAATCTCAGAGAGTATTTTTGGCAGGGATTTTGATGATTCCTCTGCTATGTGCGAAATGGTATAGAGGCAGTTTAACTGTTTGAGGAGCTGTTCTTTCTCGTCAAGGAGCTGCATCACTTTTTTTTCTGATTCTTTCTGTTCGGTGATGTTAATCATAACACCCCTGGTGCCCGAAAAAATACCGTCAGAGAGAACAGGTCGCGCTGAAATCCTTGCCCAGAGCATCTTCCCCCCGCTGTCCATTATCCTGAACTCATCCGCATAGTCCCGGCCGCTTTGCAGCATGCTGAAGAAGGCCTCGGTCCTGATCATGTCATCTCTGCAGATCAGCTCCGCAAGGTGCTTACCGGTAAGTTCATCCTGCCTGAAACCGGTAAAATCCGTTATCCTGGGGCTTGTATAAGTGAACGCCCCGCCTTTATCCAGTGAAAAAATTATATCATTGACCTCTTCGACAAGTCCCCTGTAGTTTTTTTCGCTTATGCGAATTTTTTCGTGGGCATCAAAAAGGTCAAAAGCCATTTCAATTGATGAAATCAGGACAGACTCGCCTGAATTTTTCAGGGCATACCCGTACCTTGTTATGCTCTGCACCCTCTGTACCATTGAAGGTTCAATGTGAGCCGTAAGAAACATGATCGGGAGGTTTTTGCGGGAAAGAATTTCACTGGCTGCATTATGGCCATCCATGACTCCGCCCAGGTCAAGGTCCATGAGAACAAGGTCTATGGCGTTTTCTGCGGCAAGTTCGACTCCCTTCTCTCCTGTGGAGGCGACAATGACATTATATCCGTATCTTTCGAGGATTTTTTTTTCAACCAGCGCAGTTATGGAATCATCTTCAACCAGCAGTATCGTTTTATTGTGATACCTCATTTTTACTCCGCGGAATGGGATTATAATTATAATACAGAAAATTGCGGGAAACGTAAAGGGGATATCCGGAGGGATGTTTTTGCGATTCTTGACATTTTCATGTTTTTTAATGAGGCTGCCGAATAAAAAAACTGACCTGTTATGGTCAGTTTTTATTGGGCGTTGACGGGATCGAACCGCCGACCCTCTGCTTGTAAGGCAGATGCTCTCCCAGCTGAGCTAAACGCCCCTGTTTATTTCTTTGTCTGTGATTCTGCTGGCTTTAAAGCTTATCTTGGTTTTTGCCGGAACTTCAATTGTTTTCTTTGCTATTGGAGACTTGATGCTTCGCCTGTCCTGTACAGCCTGAAAAAAAGTTCCGAAACCTCTTATCTCAACATCATCACCATTCTGTACTGATGAGATGATGTTGTCAATAAAAAGATTTATAATGTGATCAATTTCTTTTTTTGTGAACCCTGTTTTGATACTGAGGAGTTCAACTAGTCTGGTTTTATTCAAAAAAGATCCCTGCTGTTCAGTTGGTTGATGCAACAGCAGCATTGACCTTTCTGGCAAGCCTTGATTTTTTTCGTGCAGCTGTTGATTTTTTAATTATCCCTTTGCCGGCTGCAGTGTCAATTGTTTTTACGAAATTCCTGAATGATTCCTGTATCTGGGCAGCGTCTTTGGCCTCTTTAGATTCAATTGTTTTTACAATCTTTTTGGCCGCTGTTCTGATTGAGGATTTAACCTGTGAGTTCCTTGTACGGTTTCTTTCATTCTGGATATTTCTTTTTTTCTGTTGTTTGATATTTGCCAAGTTGTTACCTTCGTTCAGTGATTCTTCAATACGGTGGCAAATATGTTTCGATTGAAAAAAACTGTCAAGCATAAATGCTACTTTTTTTTAATCCTCTTTTTTTTTGAGATTTTAATGTGAGCCATAAATAATTCATGGCCCGGGCTGATTCAGCTCATGACGGATTAAACCGTACAGAAGCTCCTCAGATTTCTCCAGAAGCAGGTTCATGGTCTCTACGTCATCACCGGACTTCTTTAAAAGTGTTTTCCTGTCGAAATGATTCATGCGGCCATTTAGAATTTATTCAGAGGCCCATACCATCGGTCTCGCGGCAGGGAACATGGAAAGTATGGAGGACAGCCGATCTTCATCAACAGGTTTTACAAGATAATCATTCATCCCGGCATTGATGCACCGTCCCACATCACCTTTCATTGCACCGGCAGTAAGTGAAACAAAGGGTGTCCGCGTGTTTTTTTCGTTAATGTGTATTGTATTGCAAGGTGAATTATTACTTAATTATGTTTATATTAGACTTGTTGTTTTCTCATTTTTTTAAACTGGGGCAGGGGGCAAAGCCCCCGAAAAAAGCCCCGCTGGTGCTGCACTGAGTAGCATTGAGGTGGGCAATCCTGCCAATGGTTCGGCCAGGTCACTGAGTAGGGCATAGCCCGTACCGGAGTGCATCAACCGTTGCAAAACGGAGTTTTGCAGCAGGTCTATTATAGATGTTCATATTGGCACGCTTCCGGCGGGATTGGCAGAAAAACAGGTCCCATGTATTTTGTTTAATCGAAGTGAAACTTTTTTGTTGAGAGGGCGGCAGGAGTGTAATGATGAAAAGGAATCTGATGCCTCTATTGATAATCGCGGTTATGCTGGCCTCGTCAAGCCGGGTGGCCTGGGGCGATCAGCGAGTGGTGAAAGTCGCGGCATTCCATAATTATCCTGTAATATTCACTGATAAGGATGGTGTTGTCAGGGGATTCTACGTTGACCTTCTTGATGAGATCGGCCGTGAAGAGAACATCCTCTTTGAATACGTCCCCGGCACATGGTCCGAAGGTCTGGAACGGGTCAGGAACGGCCAGGTAGACCTTGTTACGAGTGTGGCATACACTGAAGAGCGGGGTGAGTTCATGGATTTCTGCAGGTACCCCCTTCTGACAGTATGGGGGGAAGTGTATACAATAATGTCATCAGACATCCACAGCATATTTGATGTTGCCGGAAAAAGAATCGCTTTAATGAAAGGGGATATTAACGGGAAAAAGTTCGAGGAGCTCACATCGAACTTCGGGATCGGTTTTTACAGGGTTGAGTACAACAGCTATGATGAAGTTTTTAAAGCGGTAGCAAATGGCGCTGTTGCCGGGGGAGTGGCAGGGGTTACTTTCGGCGCCTCGAAACAGCGTGAATATAATTTGATGTCAACTGGTGTTGTCTTCAATCCCATGAATATCTACTTCGCGGCATCAAAGGGGAGAAACCGTAACCTCCTTGATATTTTAGACAGGTATCTCGATGAATGGAGGCACGGTGATATTTCTGTTTACAGCCAGTCAAAGGAAAAATGGTTTCATGGTTCAGTCGGTGCAATAGCTGTTACTCCTGCATGGTTCGGCACATTCTTACTTGTTATGGGAACTGTTATTATCATTGCAATCATTTTTATCTTAATGCTCAGGGTAAGGGTAAAGAGCGCAACGCATGAGATCAGGCAGCGGGAGCAGGCTCTTTGTAAAAGCGAGGAGATTCTTACCTACTACATAGAAAACTCCCCGCTTGGCGTTATTGAGTGGGATTCTGATTTTAAAATCAAACGCTGGACCGGCGACTCGGAACGGATATTCGGATGGACAAGCGATGAGGCCATAGGGAAGTATCTTAACGAGATGAGTATGGTTTTCGTTGAGGATCTTCCTCTTGTTGATGACGTGCTGAAAAAGATGACCGACGGCAAACACAGGCATGTAATATCCTCAAACCGCAACTACAGGAGGGACGGATCAATAATCAACTGCGTGTGGTACAACACGGTAATCGAGGATGAAAGCGGCAGGATGTCATCGGTGTTTTCCCAGATACTTGACGTGACCGGGAGTGTGAAGACCGAAGAAATGCTGCGTGAAAAAGAGGAGATATTCAGCCAGTTCATGCTCCACAGCCCCATTTATGTTTTCTTCAAGGATTCAGAACTGCGAGCCATAAGACTCAGTGCCAACTTCAGGCAGTTGACCGGAAAGCCTGTGGATGAACTTCTTGGCAGGGCGATGCATGAAATGTTTCCTCCGGAATTTGCGCAGAAGATACTTGAAGATGATATGAGTGTTATGCGGAAAAATCAGGTCACAACCCTCGATGAAGAACTTAACGGAAGGTTCTATACTACTTATAAATTCCCCTTTGCGGTTTCCGGTAAACAATACCTTGCCGGATTTACAATCGACATCACGGAACGCAAACAGTTCGAGGAGAAAATACAGGCTCTTCTTGGAGAGAAGGACCTGCTGCTGAAGGAGGTCCATCACAGGATCAAGAATAATATGAATACCATAAAGGGTCTGCTGACCCTGCAGCTTTCTGCGGAGGAGGCGGACAGCCCCGCTGCCGCATCACTTCGCGACGCGGAGAGCCGTGTGCAGAGCATGATAATGCTCTACGACAGGCTGTACTGCACCGACAACTACAGGGAGCTGCCGGTAAAGGACTACCTGCAGTCCATGACAGAGGAGATAATCCAGAACTTTCCCAAAAGGAACATTGTAACAGTAAAAACCGAGATCGAGGATTTTATACTTAACCTGAACATTCTTACTCCAGTGGCAATCATCATAAACGAGCTGCTGACCAATATAATGAAATACGCATTCATTGACAGGGAGAGCGGTATAATTACAGTCTCTGCGTCGATGAAAAATAACCATGCGGTTGTGAAGGTCCATGACAACGGGAGGGGGATTCCCGAGGGAATCAATTTCGGCGCATCTACGGGTTTCGGCCTTAACCTCGCCGGAATGCTTGCCGAACAGATCGAAGGGAAAATAAGAATAGACAGGGGACAGGGGACAACGGTGGTGCTTGAGTTTGATGTACAGCATGGGTAATGTTCGGGCCGCATGAGCAATACCCTTCTGAACAATTCTATTGATGTTCTATCACCTTCAGTTCGATAAGAAAGGGCATATCATCAGCCATCTGTTTCATGGCAGTAGAGAGTTCACCTATTTTGTTCTCAATATATTCAATGTCCCTGGACAGAGCGGCAATCTTCTCC
Organism: uncultured Leptospirales bacterium; assembly: GCA_964440335.1. Lineage (GTDB taxonomy): Bacteria > Spirochaetota > UBA4802 > UBA4802 > UBA5550 > JAAYBQ01. The sequence goes on along the minus strand of CAYTSF010000073.1, from coordinate 5,837 downwards.
TCATCACCCCTGTGCGTGTCGATGTTCTGCTTAATAATTGCGACAGATTCATAAAAATCATTAACATAGCCGTTGAAGTTCTCAACATTCTTCCGGGTAAGATCAAAAATCCTGGATCCATGAGGATCTGAATGCCTGTTTTCTTTCAGGTTAAGTCTGTAACGCATATGTGCAACCCGCTTTAAATAGAATCGGTTTTATGTTTTTAAAAAGACTACCGGTTAAAACTATAAATAGTGACAATAATACATATCCAGCTATTGTATAAAAAATACTAATAAAGATAAAAAGCGTCCAGCTTATTATAAAGCATTCAGTAGACTTGTTTCTTTTTTTGTTTTTTTACCGGGTCTAAGGGGAGCAGCCACTTTAAAAAAAGCCCCCTTCATGATTTCTGAAGGTATCAAACACCAGCCTGGAAACAACTCCGGTAATTATTCGTGAAAAAACTTTACAGCGTGATAATGATATTTTTAATTGTCCCGCCGCATTCGTAGGGGCAGTTTAGCATTTTTTTTCTGTAAAAAAGTTGAGGAATTAACACTGCAAGGCATGATAATATTTATTGACATAAGCTTGATTATGCTGCGTAAATATTTTAATTTATTGGCACTGAAAAACCGGGGTCAATCATATTGATTCGAAGAAAGAGGTTTCTGTGAAAATTAAGCTTCTGCTTGTCCTGTTTGCACTTGCCCTGTGCCTGAGGGTCTCCTCCGGTGAAACGGCTAAGTACGCGGTAATATACCTTGACGGCATAGTTAATCCAGTTGTTTCGGAATACATATCCGGTTCCATAAAAAAAGCCGCTGATGAGGGCAACAGTTTTATTGTCCTTTTGATAGATACTCCAGGCGGCTGGATGGAATCAATGCGCGAGATAATCAAGGCCATGCACACTTCTGCAATTCCGGTTGTTGCGTACACCTTTCCCAAAGGGGCGCGCGCAGCATCGGCTGGGGGCTTTATTATGCTGGCCTCAGACGTGGCAGCAATGGCACCGGGTACAGAGATAGGTGCCATGCATCCTGTGAATCTCCTCCCCGACTTTTTAACAAAGAATAATGAAGAGGGTAAAGGCGATGTGATGGAGATGAAAATTCTTAATGATACCATTGCCTATGCAAGAAGCCTGGCGCAGGAGAGCGGAAGGAACGCAGACTGGGCCGCGCGTGCCGTGAGCAGGGCTGAGTCGAGCAGTTATCTTGAGGCCAGGAAAAACGGCATTATTGAAATCATCGCTGACGACATGGCAGACCTGCTGATAAAGCTCGATGGGATGAAAATTAATTTTAACGGCAACCGGTTCGTATTCAGCACGAAGGGACTCTCTGAGATGAAATATCTCATGACATGGAAACAGAAACTGGTGAACCGCTTCGCTGACCCGCAGGTTCTTTTTCTGCTGTTTATTATTGCAGTGGTCGGAATATGGATCGAAATAAAGAACCCGGGCGTAATTGTGCCAGGTACAGCCGGGGCGATCGCGCTTGTTCTTTTTCTGCTTGGTATAAGGATCATTCCGATTAATGTTCTGGGGCTCATACTCATTATTCTGGCATTTGTGCTTTTTATACTCGAACTGAAGTTTACAAGTTTCGGTCTCTTCACTCTCGGAGGGGTCATCTCATTTTTTATAGGTGCAACAATACTTTTCGATTCACCGCTCCCAGGAGGAGGTATACCATTGTCTACAATAGTTGCTATGCTGCTCGTTGTTCTCGCCTTTGTGTTTATTGTGGTGAGGGCCGTGATTAATGTTCATAAAGAAAAGTCAGTTACCGGTAGAGAGGGGCTTATTGGTGAAGAGGGTGTTGCCCTTGCTGATTTTTCAGGAGCGGGTAAAGTCCGCGTACATGGAGAAATATGGACGGCAGAAGTTCAGGGGGATGTCAGAACCGGAGACAGGATTATAGTTGAGGACATGCGCGGTATGCTGCTTAAAGCAAGATTAAAAAAATAGTAATATAACAGGAGGGATTTAATGCCAGGTATTGATTTCGGATTTGTTCCGACAATAATTATTCTGCTGCTTCTCATTCTCATTCCGTCGATTAAGATAATCAAGGAATACGAAAGGGCGGTTGTTCTAAGACTGGGAAGGCTGCTTGTTGAACCCAAGGGGCCTAAGGGGCCGGGGATTGTCATCATAATCCCCTTCGTAGACAAGTTCGTGCGCGTAAACCTCAGGCTGGTGGCAATGGATGTTCCGCCGCAGGATATCATAACAAAAGATAATGTTTCTGTAAAGGTGAACGCAGTTGTATACTTCAGGGTCGTTGAACCTAACAAGGCGATTACTGAAATTGATGATTACCTCTACGCCACTTCCCAGCTTGCACAGACCACGCTGCGAAGTATCCTCGGCCAGGTTGAGCTCGATGACCTCCTGAGCAACAGGGAGCACATCAACACAGAGTTACAGACTATACTTGACGCCCAGACCGATTCATGGGGAATCAAGGTCTCTGCGGTTGAGGTTAAACACGTTGACCTCCCCCAGGAAATGCAGCGGGCCATGGCGAAACAGGCCGAGGCTGAGAGGGAGAGAAGGGCCAAGATCATCGGCGCAGAAGGGGAATTTCAGGCAGCGACAAAGATTGTAGAAGCTGCAAAACTTATGGAGAAACATCCTGTGGCATTACAGCTGCGTTATCTGCAGACACTGAGAGAGGTCGCAACAGAGAACAATTCAACAACGCTGTTTCCCATACCGATAGATTTTCTCAAGGCATTTATGGATAAAAAGTAAAAAGTTTCGCCCCGCGCCTTCGGCGCGGGGCGAAATGCTTGAGGCATTTATGTATCAGGAAATGTAAAGCTTGAGTAGTGTCTGCGCCTTCGGAGCAGGGCGAAAGTGATGAGGTATTTGTTTGGTCGGCAGTTTAAACTGAAACGATTCCCGTGTTTTCGGCGAGAGAAGGAATGCTTGAGGCATTTATGTATCAGGAAATGTAAAGCTTGAGTAGTGTCTGCGCC
>CAYTSF010000073.1:0-2758 GCA_964440335.1 uncultured Leptospirales bacterium | reverse complement strand
CCCTGTCACTGCTTTCTGCGGCCAGGTTATAAAGCCTGTCCAGCCTTATTAATAAATCCAGGTCAGAAGAGGGGACTCCCACCAGCGGTTTGTTTCCGGATTCTTTCTGCTTGGAGTCATCCGATATTGATGTGAAATATTTTTCAGCCTGGCTGTCCAGAAAATCATAGATTTCTTCCGGTTCGTGAGGCTGCTCAAGAAAGCTGCGGTTTTCGACGTTGTTGAAAATCCGGGCCATCATTCCAATGAGATAGAGATACTTGGTGCTGAATTCAGTTGGGAAGAGGCTGAGCATAATATATTTTACCGGTTTGTTGTCACAGGCCTGATAGTCAACCGGTTCGTCGCATATGCCGAGGATTGTGCAGAATTGCTGGACTGAATCACTTCTGGCATGTGGTATTGCGAGCATGTTGCCGACACCTGTATTTTCGAGAGATTCCCTGTGGGCTACCTGCGCATAGTACCTGTCCTTATTTTCGATGAGGCCTGCATTCTGAAGTTCAGAAACAAGCTCCCTGATCGCAGGTTGTTTTTCGGTCGATTGAAGACGTATTACCTGTTTGATAGGGAAAAAATTCTGGAGATTCATATGTGTATCCTGTTGAAGAAAATACTGCAGTCCCGGGCAGGAAGCATGTCCGGGCAACTGCTGGATACAAGTGTTTACTCATGGCTTCAGGTGTCAAGGCATTTAGAGGTTTCATTTTCCCTGAAAGATGAAACTCTGAACCAGGAAAGATCACAACGTTTTACCGGGTATACCTGAGGAGTAAAAAGACGTAATCGTCATTAAATTATATCAATTACCACTATAGTGAGATCATCCTCGAATACACCCCTTGTACCCGACCATTCTTCGAGCCTTTCAGGGAGCAAATTGACGAATATTTCCGCACTGGATGCCGCGGTTTCGCGGACAAAATTATAGAACTGCTCTTCACCAAAGAGTTCATCCGAACTGTTTCTTGTTTCAATGACACAGTCGGTGTAAAGTATAATCCTGTAGCCTTTTTCAATGGGGAGTTCAACCATCTCAATGCTTTCAATGTCAAGGAGCCCCAGTATTTTTCCCCTGCTTTGCACGGTGATTATCTCTCCAGTATCTTTTTTCAGAATTATCAGAGGGGAGTGGCCGGCGTTTGAATGAAGCATCTTTTTATTTTCATGGTCTAAGTATATATAGCTCGCGGCAACAAAATGTGTTTCGCATTTGCCCTGAATGGTCTTGTGTATGTTCATGAGCATCTCGTCAGGGCGCGCGTAGTTCGCGGTCTGGGTGTAGAAGGCAATCTTTACCATCGATGATATGAGTGCGGCGGGTATTCCATGACCTGAAACGTCTGCAACAAGCACTCCTATTCCCTGGTCACCGGTTGTATGAAAATCATAAAGGTCCCCGCCTACAAGGTCCATGGGGAGATACGCGACCTGAATATCAAGTCCCTTTACCTGTGGGAGCTTTTCAGGAAGAATCGAGTTTTGAATCCTTCTGGCAATCTCGAGCTCTCTTTGTATGTTTTCATATTTATCATGATTTCGTACTGCCTCTTTAAGGGTGATCAGCATGTCTGCTCTTGCGATGAGTTCCCGCCTGTTAAATGGTTTTGCCAGGTAATCGTTGGCCCCTGCCTCGAAGCCGGCAACAATATCCTGTATGGTGTTCTTGGCTGTGAGGAGAAGAACCGGCAGGCTGTACAGGGAATACTTTTCGCGTATAAGACTGCACACGTGGTAGCCGGTCATCCTGGGCATCATTACATCGAGTATAACGAGGTCCGGCGCGTTCCTGCTTATGATGTTCAGTGCGTCCATGCCGTTATCTGCGGTAAGGATTTTATATCCTTCCAGTGACAGCTGGTTTTCAATGACTTTGACGTTGACGGGTTCATCATCAACAATCAGTATTGTCGCATTGTTCAATGGATGGTTCCTGTGTTTTTCCCGGTTATGGTCATCCTGGTAATCAGTGATTATTGCCGGTGTATTATTTTTATACGATTTGTCAAAATATGTCCTTGGGAATACCGATTGTGATTCAGTCTGTACAACAAGTGTATCATGAGACAGCGGCAGGGAGAACCTGAACTCGGAACCGTATCCGGGCCTTGATGAGACGCTCAAAGTCCCTCCGTGGAGTTCCACGAGACTCTTGGTAATTGCAAGCCCGAGGCCGGTTCCGCCATAGCTCCTGGCATCCGTTGAATCGAGTTGTTTAAAATAATCAAAGATTTCATGTATCCTCTCTTCCGGGATACCTATGCCCGTGTCTGTTACTGATACTGTGACCTCTTTGTCATTCGCCGTGGCGTCTATCTTGATTGTACCTGTGTCCGTGAACTTGACTGCATTGCCGACAAGGTTGTACATTATCTGCTGCAGCCTGTTCTCATCTGCATATACAGGCTGTACGGCAGGGCTGATGCTGTTGATGATTTTAACCGGTTTGCCGCCCATGAGCGGCGATATGAGGGATGTTACGAGTTCGGTAACCTGTTTAAGGTCAACCGGTTTTTTATGCAGGGAAAGGTCGTTGTTTTTCATCCTTGAAAAATCGAGTATGTCATTGACAAGGTGCGTTAGCCTCCTCCCGCTGAGAACGATCATCTCCAGGTTGGTGCGCTGGTCATTGCTTACGTTCCCTGCCGCGCCGTCGATGAGCGATTCCGCAATGCCTATGATGCCGGTGAGCGGCGTCTTCAGCTCATGCGACGTGTTGGCAAGGAACTCATCCTTTAGCTGGTTGGCCCTGGTAAGC
>CAYTSF010000072.1:4415-16090 GCA_964440335.1 uncultured Leptospirales bacterium | reverse complement strand
CATTCCTGTCGAATTCCTTTCTTGAAAACCACATCATCAGATATTCAGGATCAAGTATTTTCGCATCCCTTATTTCAAAGACATCGTATGCGGGTGAAACCATGAATTCTTCATCTGTCTGTGACATCGCGACAGGAAGCCTGTAATCTCTGCCAACGTGCATTCTGTTACAGGCAAACTGATTTTTCCTCACCAGTTTATAAGTTGATAAATCAGTTCCAACAACATTGGCAACAGAGGGCATAAAGAATTTATCAATATTGATACCTAAAAGTCTTTCAGCCTTCTGTTGTGTATTTCGTATATTGACCTGATTTATGTAATCACCTAATCTTTTATAATTCCTCCTACTCATCTTTCACCTTCCAGTATCCCGCCTTGTCGGACCCTGTGCGTGAAATAATCCCATCATCCTGAAGCTTTTTAATGTTACGGGTTATTGTTCTGCGCGATTTATTCAATCTGAGCGCAAGCTCATCAAGGGTTATTTTTGGTTCGGCTTTAAGCAGATTTACAATGCCATTTACAGTGTCATTTACAGTGTCACGAATATCTTTTCTTAAAGGTTCCCCCTGCCTCTTTTTAAGGGTGGAAAGGATTTCATTAAGCATAAATTCAATAAAAATCCCGCAGTCTGCCGCTTTTGTACTCTGTGCTATCACATTATAGTATTTCTGCTGATTCTGAAAAACCATGTTTTCCACAGGCAGATACTCAAATATCGGGTGCAGCTTACTTAAAATAAGGGACTGCCACAATCTCCCAAGCCGCCCGTTGCCGTCTATAAAGGGGTGTATAAATTCAAACTCGTAATGAAACACGCAGCTTTTAATCAGCAGATGGTCTTCTGATTTTTTTAACCAGCCGAAAAGGTCTTTCATCAATGCAGGTACACGGTCTGCGGGTGGAGCTACATGGACTGTTTTATCTCCGGCAAAAACACCGACGCCGCCGGTTCTGAAATGGCCGGGTTTATCCACCAGTGCATCCATCATCAGGGCATGAGCCTTCAGCATATCTTTCACATTGTATGGATCTAAAGAGCCGAAGGCATCATAAGTCTTAATGGCGTTTTTTACCTCCTGTATCTCACGCGGTGGAGCAGCCACATGCTTCCCTTCAATAATATCTGTTATCAGGCTTTCCGGTATTGTATTACCCTCAATGGCCAGTGAGGCATGAATAGTTTTAATACGGTTTATTTTACGAAGCAGCAGGCCATCCTCCTGCTCCATGCGGATAACATAACGCTCAATCTGGGCCGAAATATCTGCAATCAGTTTAATTGTCTTTGAGCTTATGATGAACGGCGGTTTATAATCTGATTTCATAACCCAGCTCCTTAAAGACTTTCAGTAAATCTTTTCTTGAAGCAGCTTCGGCTTTCAGCAGTTCTGTGAATTCTGCCTGCAGGTCTTTCATCTTTTCATCAAAATCTATGTTCTCGTCACGGTTGATAAACTCGATGTATTTGCTTGGAACAAGTGAGAAATCCTTCTTGGCGACTTCATCAAATGTTGCTGAATAGCAGTATTCAGGGATATCTTTATAGGCCCCTAAATCCCCTAAAGGGGACTTGTCACCATCCCCTTTAGGGGACATAGGGGCCTCAGGGGACTCTTGATTGTTTTTAATTTCAGATTTTATATTTTCAAGAACTGAATCCAGATCGTTAATTATCTGATCATTATTGAAGCGGATTATTTTATATCCATAAGATTTAAGAATATTTGTTCTTTCCTCATCTGCTTCTTTTCTGGAATCATGAGAGTCACCATCTACCTCAATAATCAGCGCTTCCTTTATTGAGCAAAAATCAGCAATAAACTGATCAATTACATGCTGTTGTCTGAATTTTACGCCAAGCTTATTATTCCTTAAAGAATCCCATAAAACACTTTCAGCCTTAGTCGGATTTTTACGCATCTCCACAGCTTTTGCCTCAAGCTGACGGTAAAGTTTCGGATTCGCCGAGTGTATCACCGAAGGCCCACCCCCTTCAATGAGCCTGGAGTCATCACCCCCTTCAGGGGGCCGGGGGGCCATCACTCCCTTCGCGATAACAACATCATCTATCAAAACTCCCCCTTCAGGGGGCCAGGGGGCCATCACTCCCTTCGCGATAACAGCATCATCTATCAAAACTCCCCCTTCAGGGGGCCGGGGGGCCATCTGCCACGCATGATAAGTTGCTGCTATCTGTTTAATATGCTGCTCATTAAACTGAACATATTTCTTTTCAAAAGGCTCACCAATCTGCCGCAGATCCATGAATAGTATTTCTCTCTCACGGTTTCTGTAATTACGCTTTTCATCTCCGATTGTCCGCGTATGTTCCTTTTTATTTTTATTCAAAATCCAGATTGTTACGCTTATATTTGTTGTATAAAACATATCCTGTGGCAATACCAGAATAGCTTCCACAAGGTTATTCTCAACAAGCTTTCTCCGTATTTTATACTCTTCACCACCACCACTCAATGCGCCATTAGCCAGAAGAAAGCCCGCAACACCATTCTCTGATAGTTTAGAAGCAATATTGAGTATCCATCCATAGTTGGCATTGCTTTTAGGTGGTACTTCATATCCTCTCCATCGAGGATCATCAAGCAACTCCTTCTCTCCACGCCAGTCCTTCTGGTTAAACGGCGGGTTTGCCATTATAAAATCGGCTTTAAGATCTTTATGCTGATCATCGCTGAATGTATCTGCCGCCTTTTCCCCAAGGTTTGCGGATATACCTCGAATCGCAAGGTTCATCTTCGCCAGTTTATATGTTGTGTTAATCGACTCCTGGCCATAAATAGAAACTTCCTTCTTATTTCCGTGATGGCTTTCAATAAATTTTATTGACTGAACAAACATACCGCCCGATCCGCAGGCAGGGTCATAAATAATTCCCCTGTAAGGCTCAATCATTTCAGCTATGAGGTTTACTATACTTTTAGGCGTATAGAACTCCCCTTTCCCTTTTCCCTCTGCAAGGGCGAATTTTAAAAGAAAGTATTCATAAACACGGCCGACTATATCATGCGATTTATCCTTGAGCGTATCAATCTGGTTAATTGTATCAAGGAGTGATGAAAGCTTAGTAATATCAAGTCCAAGACGGGAGAAGTAGTTGTCAGGCAGCGCGCCTTTAAGTGCCTTGTTGTTCTTCTCGATATTATGCAATGCAGTGTCTATCTTCAGGGCAATATCATTCTGCTTTGAATGTTGAATAATAAAACTCCATCGTGAAACTTCATCAAGAAAGAACACATTGGCCTGACCGTAGAAGTCGGGCATTTCAATATATTTCTCCTGTCCCTTTGCGATCATGGCCTTGCGGTGTTCTTCAAATTTGTCGCTTGCGAATTTTAAAAATATCAGGCCAAGCACAACATGTTTATACTCCGCAGATTCAACGCTGCCTCTCAGTTTATTAGCGGAATCCCAGAGTGTCTCTTCTATGGACTTTTGCTTTTCAGCTTTTTTGGTTTTGGGTGCTGCTTCTTCTATATCCTGTACTGGTTTTGCTTTTTTTGGTTTCTTCTCGGTCAAGGTCTGGCTCCATTAATCTTTAGCTTTATCTATAGATTTAACAACTTACAAGTATTTCATTTTTTTGTCCATGAAATTCAATGCATCTATTTAGCTATCCGCAAACTTCATTGAAAGCATCAGTTTAAAACATGTAAACAGCAAATAATGGTTTGCCTGATATCCGGTATCTATATGCAAATAAAATCACCCTGTCAAACACTAAAACTTGCATATACACAAAAAACCGCCCGACCAGACTCAAAAAACCATCGCGCATGAAAATAATATGCATTCCCCCATCATCACATAACAAACTCCATCTTTTGTACAGATACCCCGCAATGAAATAACCTTTACCCGCACACTCCCCCCTGACATCCAGTATACCACAACCCGCACCGTGACATGAATATTTAAACAAAGACCAGCCATGCCCGGTGCGGTCTTGTGATTCAAATGTTCATAAGCAGCACCCTCTTCTGCTCATTGAATTCATCATCAGAAATGTAACCTGCCTCTTTAAGCCTGCCAAGCTTCTCAATTTTATCCAGGCTGGTCTCACTCGCTTCAGGTTTGGTTTTATCACTGACCTCCCCTGCTTTCTCAGCAGTTGTAAAACCATTATTGATAAGGTGATTATAATGCCATTCATTACCGCATACACCTGCAATGAACCAGAAAATAAAACCTATGCCTGTGAACGCGCCAATGATTGAAATAATTGAATGTAAAAGTAAGCCCTTAACAAGGCACCAGAAAGGGGTAAATAAAAAAGCAGGCCACGAAAATCCCTGCCATGTCTGCTCCCTGCGGCCGTCGGGGTGAACCAGAATTTCTCTTTTACTGCTCATGCAACCTCCTCGTTATACATGCAAAATAATTTTCATTTATTGCAGTATATCACAGGGGGTATGACACACAGTGACCTATGCGTATGTGTAGTACCCTCACCCCTGCCCCTCTCCCATGTCGGCACTGATACTGTCTGTGCATATACGATATTATGGGAGAGGGGGTACTACATGAACTGTTTATGACACCCCTTCTCCCTGTAAAGGTTACATGCAGTAGAGACCTGAATATTCATGCCGGTATTATTCCCATGAATTCGATTTGGGAGGAGGTGCGCAGTAGCGCAGAGGAGGGCATGGGGTTTAAGCACGTAGAGCACGGGCAAGCCTGTAACCTATGCTTATGTGTAGTACCCTCACCCCGGCCGCGTTCTCAAGATGAGGTGTATTACAAAAAATTTGTTCAGGGGAAAACCGTGTAGATATCTTTTCTATGCTTGAAACGCAGGAGGGTTACGGTATTGTTTTCCAGTTTAAATCCCAGCCTGTAGTCGCCTATTCGAAGCCGGTAATAATTGTCATAGCCGGTCATTTTCCGTATTCCGGAAATATCCGAGAGGCTATTGCAGTTTTTTATACTGTTTATAACATCCTCAACATTGAGCCTGGTTTTTTTATCTGCCGTATGCTCAATGTCTTTCAGAAATTTTTTAGAATAAAGCAGATTCATATCAGGATTTTAAAGCCTTAAGGATTTCATCTTCACTTGCAAATTCACCGTTATCAGACTCCTCCATAAGTTTTCCGAAAGAATAATCCTCCATTGCCTCAAGCAGCTCAGTTTTATCTGTCATTATTTCTGCAAGAGTCTCCCTGACAGTTTCCCTTACGAGATTCTTAAGTTCCGCTTTTGTCAATGTAACTGTTTCCATATTTACCCCGCTATTAATATAATAAAATTTAACAGATACATGTCAATATTAATTCCTGCAGATACAGGCAAGCTCCTCGATACCTCGGTGGGCACTCGGGGATCGCCTTTTACTACAAGTCCGGTCATCGTGACAGCACTGCAAACGCGGCACAGGACTTACCAAAACGCGTTTGCCTCTCCCGATGTTTTATCATTGCTGTGTAGATACCTCCACTTAGGAGATGGGTATTACATGAACTGTTTATGACACCCCTTCTCCCTGTACAGGTTACATGCAGTAGAGATCTGAATATTCATGCCAGTATTATTCCCATGAAATCAAACCGGGAGGAGGTGCGCAGTAGCGCGGAGGAGGGCATGCGGTTTAAGCACGTAGAGTACAGGCATGCCTGTGAGCTATGCGAATGTTAAATTGAAAATCATACTATTATAATCTTGACAGGGTAACTTTCATTTGTTATAAATATCATACTAATAGATAAAATTAATGGGAGTATACAATGGCTGAAAGGATTACATGGGAAGAGATGAAAAACCGGTACCCTGGTGAATGGCTCATGATAACCGATTACGATCTTGATCAATCAGGCCGTTTAAAAACAGGGATTGTAAGCAACCATTCCAGAAACAAAACAGATATCTATTCTAAATCCGCTGATACAAAAACAATAGCATTCCGGTATACAGGTGAATCTGATTTTTCCGGTCTGAGATGTCATGCAGGCCACTGAAACCTCTTTTGATATTACCAGGCACAATATACATCTTGAATTGACAGTTGTTAAAAATGATGTAGAATACAGTGTAGATGCAATTCTCGATACCGGAGCACCAATAACTGAATTCTCCGACCAGTTCCTTGTATTTACAGGATTCATGGATTTACCTGAAAATGATATAATAATCAGACAAGGACTGCAGAGTCAAAAATATAACCGGTTATTACTTCCCGAAATAAAGATATGTGGACATACCCTCAAAAATTTTAATATATGCGTTTCCCGTTTCGAAGATACCTGGGGAATTGATGCGCTGATTGGACTTGATTTCTTCAGACTGTTTAAAGTTGAAATAGATTATTCCAACGGAAAAATTATAACATCACAGCTGTAACAGATTGTCCTTGAATACAGCTGTTAACCACACGCTGACTCCCATCAACAAACTCCATCTTTTCTACAGATAACTCGTAACGATGAAATGAATTTTTCCGCACTCTACCCCATAACACCCAGCATACTTCACAATCCGCACCGCAACATGAATGTTCAAACAAAAACCAGCCATGCCCGGTGCGGTCTCATGATTCAAATGTTCATTTGCAGCACCCTATCCAGCTCATTGAATTCATCATCAGAAATGTAACCTGCCTCTTTAAGCCTGCCAAGCTTCTCAATTTTATCCAGGCTGGTCTCACTCGCTTCAGGTTTGGTCTTATCACTGGCCTCCCCTGCTTTCTCAGAAGTTGTAAAATCATTTTCAACAAGGTGTCACCGCCGGGGGATAGGGGGTATAAAATGAACTGTTTATGACACCCCTTCTCCCTGTACAGGTTACATGCAGTATAGAGACCGGAATATTCATGCCGGTACTTTTCCCATATAACCGGTTATTTCATGTAACGCACCGTCCCTGTAAGGAACAGGCACGCCTGTTCCCTACAGGGACCCCTCTGCTTTCAGGGTTTCCACTATTCCTTTCCTGATATCGATTTCCGGCTTAAATCCCAGGTCCTTCTGTATGGCATCTGTCATGTAATAATACTGGCGTCCCAGAATCCTTACTGCGAAACGGTTAAACGGCGGCTTTCGATTAAAGAGGGGAAACACTTTTTCCATAATCCATGCCACAGTGATGGCCAGCCTGTAGGGTATATGACGCAGCGGTTTTCTATACCCCACGGTTTCAGCAATAATGGCTGCGAGTTCCTTTACCTGCAGGTTGTCCGTGTTGCTCAGGTTGTATATCTTCCCGTATGTTTTGGCATTTTTAAGTACCATGGTAAAAGTACGGGCCACGTCAACAGCATGAATCAGTGTTATCCTGCACTCGCCGCTGCCGATAATCTTAAAATTACCTGCCTTGATTTTTGTCGCGAGCGGATGCAGAAAGACCATGTCGCCCTTGCCGTAAATTACAGTGGGACGGAATATGGTCAGGTCAAGACTGTTTCCCATATCCAATAAAACCTTTTCAGCGTCGATTTTGGTATCGCCATAGGGATCATTGATTTTGCGGTAGGGCGCGTTTTCATACAGGTTCACATCAGGCACGCGGCCGTATACCGACACCGAGCTGCAATGTATGAAGCGCCTTATACCGCTTGTAACAGCCTCAACAGCCAGGTTCCTTGTACCGTTAACATTCACATTAATGCAGTTCTCAAAGGTCTGGCCGTATCCGACAGCACCCGCAAGGTGAATGACAGCATTACAGCCCTTGAGTTTTCCGGCCAGTGATTGGGGTGAGGTAATGTCGCCCTGGACAACTTCTATGCCCTTAACCTGTTCAAGCTCCCCCTGCGAGAGCACCAGGGCGCGTATTGTATGCTTCTCCTTTAACAGCTGCTTAATGACATATTCCCCAAGAAAACCTGATGCGCCTGTAAGAAAAACTTTCATAACATGTTCCTCCATGCAAAAATTTAAATCCCGTAGTGACAGGTCACGACAGGTGAACTAATTCAATTCGTTACCTGCTATAGTTCATACATTTTCATCAATTTTTCTTCTGGAATAATGGAATCAGCTGGTATTCTCATTCAAATATTCTTCCAAAATATTTTTAACAAAAATATAAGTTTTTCAAAAGTTCTTCAATAGATATCGGGATATGTTATTAAATCAGTCAGGAGTCAGTGAGTCAAGAGAAAAAGAGTTTCAGATAATTTTCTCTCTTTGCATAGTATAAGCGTTAAATTATAAATAGTAGAATGTTAATGAATACACAGCGTCCCCCGCCTGCCTTAACGTTCACCTCTATAAGTTCTGTACCCCTCACTTAACCTTTCCTTTATCCTGCCGTACAATGTAACCAGCAGTATCCATATTACACTGATAACAAGCAGCATAGTAAAGACTCCCGCCATCTGCAGCGCGACAACCAGCAGCCTCTTCACCTCTGCCGGGGGAAGGTAAAAATATCCGTGAAGAAAATGGAACCCCTCCCCCATGAAAGTCGAAAGGCAGAATACGCAGAAAAATAATACCGAAAGAATTACATAATATATGGGGACCCAGAAAACAAGGTTCCTTAAACTCATACTCAGGTGTTCCAGTAAAAATTCAAAAAAGCATTTAACAGCGGCATATAAACGGAACGAATGCCAGGAAGAACACGTACTGCCAGTAGGGCTTCATGTAGGATGCGTTGCCACTGTACCACGCCCCGTACCTGTGGATATCAGTGATAGTAAAAAGAACAATCACCACTACACTTATCCTGCACAGGAGAGGCCACCTGCTTCCCATATTATATTTATTCGCAAACGCATAGAGCCATGCTGGCCTTTCGGCCATGAAGCGGTGCATAACCCTCTCCACGCAGTATTTCAACATGTACGATATTCCTCTTTCATTATTCACCAACAGCCCCCTGCTGTGTCCATTCATCAGGATTAAAGAAAATCCATTTCAGTAATAATTCCTGAATATACTTTTCAGAGTAAAATTATGATTTATATACCCCCGCCGCCTACGGCGGCGGGGGTAACAGTTTGCCAGTGTTGTCATTTACCGGCATCCTTTCCCGCCGCCTTCGGCGGCGGTGGTAATAGAGTATTTTTTACCAGAAATAAGTTAAGGAATAAATTCTGAATCCATTTATGAATGAAACATGATCACATAAATTCTGATTATAACATAACACAGGGGGTATGACACACAGTGTCCTATGCGTTTGTGTAGTAAAAAAAATTAATACACCATCCGGGCATTTATCCCGGTTTTATTGAGCTCCAGAAACAGAACCAGATCAGGGTAAAAAAATTTAGTTGCATTTTATACCACACAACTATGAATATGAACAGTTTTTTCAGGGAGTTCAAACCGGTTCCACTGCCGGGCCGCAGCACTGACGCATATATTTCCTGTAATAAATACTACACCTTCTGTTGAACGGGGCATGTCAGATGAAAGATATATCCACAACTATCGGTGAGTTGCTGGAAGAAAACTCACTATTAAAGCAGAGGATACGGGAACTTGAAGAATCCGTAACCGGAGAGCTAAACGACCGTGAAATGCTGCAACAGAAAGATAAGAAAATCATGCAGGGAGAGGAACGTTACCGCAACATCCTGGACAACATGGAAGAGGCATACTACGAAGTTGACCTCAACGGCAAACTGACATTTTTCAACACAACAGCAGTAAAAAACCTGGGCTATACCGATGACGTTATGATGGGCATGCATTTTTCGGAATACGTTGACAGTGACAACATGCGCAAACTCATAGAGGCCTACACCAGGGTATTGCAGACCGGCGAGTCCGTCAAGGGGCTTGACTGGGAAGTCATAAGCATTACAAGCGGTACAATCCCTGTTGAAAGCTCCATCTCGCTCATGCGTGACGAACAGGGCAGACCAGCGGGATTCAAAGGGATCATCCGGGATATAACAAGGCGCAAGCAGGCAGAGAAGGATCTTCGCGAAAGCAAGGACCGTCTCCAGCGCGAAGAGGAGCGCTACCGCAACATCCTGGACAACATGGAGGAGGCCTATTACGAGGTCGACCTTACCGGCAACCTTACCTTTTTCAACAACACTGCCGTAACAAACCTCGGCTATACCAACAGTGAAATGATGGGAATGAACTTCCGCACCTATGTAGACGACGAAAATGCCGCGAAGGTTTTCGATGCATACACCAGGGTCTATCGCACAGGTGAACCGGTCAAGGGCCTGGACTGGGAACTCATATGCAAAAACGGTGAAAGGATACCGATCGAAAGCTCAATATCGCTTACGCGCGATTATAAAGGCAGGCCGGTTGGATTCAGGGGAATCATCCGCGACATAACCGCACGAAAGCAGGCCGAGAAGAAGCTTCGCGAATCAGAAGAAAAATACAGGCTCCTTGCCGAAAACGCCTCGGACATAATTTTCACACTGGACAGCATGCTGAACATAACATATATCAGCCCCTCTGTTACGCGGTTGCGCGGCTACACTGTCGATGAGGCCATGAAACAAAAGCCCGTCGACATACTTACTCCGAAATCCCTTGAATTCGCCATGCAGATGTACGCAGAGGAGATGAAGATTGAGGCAGACGGCTCAGGCAATCCTGACCAGATACGCACATTTGAACTGGAACTCATATGTAAAAATGGAACTACAATATGGACTGAGATAGCATTCACCAACCTGCTCAACGATGAGAAGCAGTATCTTGGTTTTCTGGGGATAGCCCATGATATCTCAGAACGCAAGCGGGCTGAACAGGCTCTGTTCGAAAGCGAGATGAGGTTCCGCAACCTTACAGAAACAGCCAGGGACGTTATTATAACAGTCAACCTGGATGGTGTTATTACCTATGCCAACCCGGCTGCCAGGGAACTTGGAGGAGACGCCTACTCATCAGGAAGTCCCCTGAAAGATTTTCTTCCGCCCGTACCAGTAGATGAGGGCCCTGCATCAGCTGCAGATAACATCAGAGATTCTCTCTCCTATGAAACTGAGGTCATGCTGCCCGGTGATGATGCTCCCCATTACTTCGATGTCAGGTCTTCAACCCTTTCAACAGGGGGCAGGCCTTCAGGCATACTTTTCGTTGTACGGGACACAACAGAGCGCAGGCGAATTGAGGAGGAGATACGCATGCTGGCCATTGCCGACCCGCTCACAGGCCTGTTCAACAGGAGGGGGTTCATCACCCTTGCCGGGCAGCAGATAAAGGCATCCCCCAGGGAGAAGAAAAAACTTCTGCTGCTCTTCATAGACCTGGACGGCTTGAAATACGTTAATGATACATACGGACACGAAGAAGGTGACCGCACATTGAAAAAGTGCGGGCTTATCCTTAAAAATACATTCAGGGAATCGGATATAGTCGCGCGCCTCGGGGGAGACGAATTCGCTGTTCTTGTTATTGAAGGAGAAGAACCGGCCATACTACTGAACCGCCTGAAGGCAAAGACCGATGAAGCGAATGAAGTCCGGGACATCCCCTGCCCTGTATCCATGAGCATCGGGCTTGCCGCCTACGACCCAGCTGCCCCCTGTTCCATCCATGAACTCATTTCAAGGGCTGACAGTCACATGTACGAACAGAAGAAAGGGAAGAAACAGGCGCGCAGAGACAACCCCTGCGCATCCTGAAGCATTGCACATGCTCATGCATGTAAATTTATATTCACGCCGGGATCGTCAGTATGAATATGTTGCCTCCGTCGTGGTTGCGCTTAGTTGATATTCGGCCGCC
>CAYTSF010000072.1:0-4315 GCA_964440335.1 uncultured Leptospirales bacterium | reverse complement strand
CCGTCAGTATCAATGGCTATTTCACTGCCAAGTGACTCAGCGCTTGCCCTGGCCTCATCTGCCGCCTTTGAAACAATCCCGCCAAGCGGCCTGCCCGCTCCGCCTGACAGTATCCGGAGAGCCTCCTTCAGCGTATTCCTTGCCTTCTCCCTGTTCTCATCGTTAAGGTTTTCAAGGTCAACGCAGATGTTAAACCCGGCAGCCCGCTCCTCTATGAGCCTGTTCTGTTTCTTCAGGTTCTCATGGGTGTCAATGACCTGGTATGTCTTTACAGGGTGGTTTATCCCCTTGACCATGACCTCCGCTTTTTCAAGGCAGTAGTACTTCTGCGAAACAAGGGAGTAAGTCTCATGCGCAATAAGTATCTGGTCCACCTCAGACGAACTTTCAAGCCTGCTTGCAAGGTTTACCTGCGAACCGATGATCGTGTATGACATCCTGGTATCGCTGCCGAAATTTCCAACCGTGCAGTAACCCGTAGAGATACCCATACGAGCATGGAATGGCTCACTCACTCCCCGTTCAAACCACTGGGTCTGCAGGATCCTGAGGCGCGACTTCATCTCAAAGGCCATATCAACGCAGGCTATGGCGTCCTCCTGCTCACCCCTTGACTCAGGGTCGCCGAAAAATACGAGCATCGCATCGCCAACGAATTTATCAATGGTTGCGCCGTGCTTTATCGCTATCTGCGACATCTCGTTCAGGTAGCTGTTCAGCAGGTCTGTGAGCGCCTCTGTCTCCATCCTCTCGGTGGTCTGGGTGAAGTTCTGTATGTCAGAGAAAAATATGGTCAGCTTCTTTCTCGAAGAGGCGATCTTGGCCTCCTGCTTTCCTGAGAGCAGCATCTCCCTTATCTGCGGCGACAGGTATCTGGAGAGCTTGTCAGAGAGTGAACCAAGGATTGAGTTCATCTCGTTTACCTTGCCCATGGTCTCCTGGAGCTCGCTTGTCCTCTCATCAACTTTCTTTTCAAGGTTCTCGGTCAGGTCCTTGAGCTTCACGGTCATGTTGTTGAATGTCTTCGCCAGCTTGCCTATCTCATCGTGGGTCTTTGTGTCTATCTTCACGTTATAGTTCCCCGACGATATGGCTTCGGTGGAGGTGGTCAGGTTCTTTATGGGCCTGGTTATGGTCTTTGACAGCACCACTATGAGCAGTATGGAAATTGGACCGATTATCAGGAAACCCAGGAGAAAGTTCAGCTTTGTACCTGATGCGATATTGTTTATTGTACCCCTCAGCTCGGTCTTGCTCCTGTTTATGTCATCGATGTAAATCCCTGTGCCTATCCACATGTTGGTTCCGGGTACGATCATGGCTGTACCGAGTTTAGGGAATATCCCCTCAGCCCCCGGCTTGCTCCAGAAAAATTCCAGGAACATTTTATTTTTTTTCGCTACATCATCCAGCTCGCGGATAATGTACTGGTTGCCCGCGGGGTCCTGCATGTCCCAGAGGTTCTGTCCCTCAAGCTTTTTGTTCAGGCCGTGGATCAGATTTTTGCCTGTGCCTGTCTCGTAGGCGTAGTAGTAGCCATCCTGGCCGAACCTGAGCTGCCTGATGAGATCCTGTGTCAGTTTGAATTTATCATCCTTTGAAAGCCTGTCCAGTTTATTGATTGCAGTAATGAGGCTCACGGTCATCTCGGTGTTGTTCTGAAGCATGTAACGGTACTTGTCTGTAAGCAGAGTTTCGGATTTTTTCATCACGTAATCGCTGTAACCGGTAAATGAAACATGGAATATAAAATAAATCACCATGAAACAAATAGCAAGGGTGACAACCAGGAAGGTAACGAGCTTGCCAAGGATAGTGGTCCTCTTCGGAAACCTGTTCCTGAAGATATCCACGAAGCGCCGCATCATCTCTTTTGGATGCAGAGTGCTCCATTCAATGTTGAGGAATTTACGCCATTTCTGCAGAAGGTCTGCCAGTACAACGAGTCCAAGTACCGCAATTAATATAATTAAACATGCGTTCATCCTCAGGTTGAATGCCTCTGATGGATTCTGGGATTTTGACGCATTTTCAAAAAAGATGAACACAAGTTCCCATGCCGCGATGTATGAAGTGATCAGCATGAAGATCATGGGAAGTATGGTTATCCATATATATTTTGTCTTGTCGTTTTTTATCAGCAGCGTTGTACCTACACCCAGGGCGGTGGCTGCAAGTATCTGGTTCGCGATGCCGAACATGGGCCATATGGTCGATATGTTCCCGGTGAACAGCAGGTAACACCACATGAGAACAATTATAAGGCTTGTGATGATAATGTTTATTTCGTTTTTATGGTTGAAAAGGGCTTGTATATTGTCCCGCCGATCTCCTGCAGCATAAACCTGCCGACCCTTGTGCCCGCATCTACAAGCGTCAGGATAAACAGGGCGATGAACATTAGCGAATAGTTATACCAGTAGGGCAGCGCCGCCTTCCCTCCGAAAATTGACGAAAGCAGTACCGACATTCCGGCCGCAATGGAAACAGCTCCGCCCGGCCTTCCCTGGAGCTCCAGTCCTATTGCCATGGAGAGTTCCTTCACTTTTGAAACAGGGAACCCGATTGAGGCAAGCATCTCTGGCGAGAACTTTGTATTTATGGCAAAATAGTCCCCCGGTATGAGTATGGATGCTGCTATGAGCGCAATGACCGCAACGAAACCCTCCACAAGCATGGAACCGAAACCGATGAGCGGTATGTCCTTTTCGGACTTGATCATCTTGGGCGTGGTGCCCGATGAAATGAGCCCGTGAAATCCCGATATTGCGCCGCATGCTATGGTGATGAACAGGAACGGGAAGAGCGTGCCTGGAATTATTGGCCCTCCACCCGCTATATAACCTGTTACTTTCGGCATCTCGAGCACAGGCATGTTAATGATGATGGCCACGGCCAGAAGCAGGAAAGTCCCTACCTTCAGGTATGCCGAGATGTAGTCCCTGGGCACAAGGAGCAGCCATATAGGGAGCGCCGATGAGAGGAAACAGAGAATACCCAGGTATATGATGAGCCTGTTTTTATCTATCATGAAAAAATGTTCAAGGCCTGTGCCTGGTATACGGCTGCCCAGGAAAACCGCAAGCAGCAGGAGCAGAGCGCCGACAATGCTCACCTCCATAATCTTGCCGTGCCTGAGGAACCTCATGTAGATGCCCATGAATATTGCGATTGGAATAGTGAGCATGAGGGTGAATGTTCCCCAGGAGTTCATGTGAAGGGAGTTTACTACAGCAAGTGCCGCGCCAGCCACAGCGACAATTACGTTGAATATGATTATGAGCGCAAGTACAAAGCCGCTGACCGTTCCGATCTCCACCCTTACAATCTGCGCCAGCGACTGCCCCTTATGCCTTGCTGATGCGGCCAGGATTATCATGTCATGGACCGCGCCTGCAAGGGTTGCGCCGACCAGTATCCAGAGGAAACCGGGCAGGTAGCCGAACTGCGCCGCCAGCGTCGGCCCTATGAGGGGGCCAGCACCGGCAATGGCCGCGAAGTGGTGCCCGAAAAGTACCCACTTGTTCATGGGGTAATAGTCCACGCCGTCATTTTCGGTTTCAGAAGGCATCCGGTTATGTTCATCGAATGCAAGTACCTTTGACGAGATGAAAGCGGCATAGAACCTGTACGTTATGATGAATATACAGACCGTTGCTACGACCAGCCACACAGCATTTATCTTCTCACCCGGATTAAGGAAACCGGCAATGACCGCAAGAGATACCGCCGCTATAAATGATACAATAATCCATATTGATTTTTTGAGAATATTCATTGCTGACATCGCATTACTCCTGTATCCGTCACAGATTCTTTTCGTAAAGACCATGAATGGCCCGATAATGGCCACTTTTGCTATATTTACATCTCTCCGGACCCAGGGTATTACAATGCCGCAGCATTGAAGCCTGACAATTCCGGATTGGACTTTACATAATTACAATCCGTTCCGTGCTACATACTATGAAAGCCAGAAGCCTCAGGAATAATATCCAGACTTGTTTCCTTTTTATTCTTTTTACCGGGAGCAGGTGTGAAGCCCCTGCTAAAGCCCCCTTCAGGCTTCATGAAGGCTTCAAACGCCAGTCTGGAAACAAGTCATCTGTTAAATTGAAGGTGGATAAAACTGTTTAAATAATAAAAAATATTTCTGAGTATTTCAGATATTTTTCAGGAATTATCCCCGGAAAATACTATTCAGTGTAATTTTCAGTCCCCGCACTCCAGAAGCATATGCGGGGACTGGTGCAATTTATTTAACTTATTTCAGGGCATTAAAACTGTAATCTTTTAATGCGCATTATTACCATCA
>CAYTSF010000071.1:0-16775 GCA_964440335.1 uncultured Leptospirales bacterium | reverse complement strand
ACAGTAAGTGGGAACTTATATGGAAGCATAATAAAGGGGTCCTCAAGAGTCCCATAATGATATTCCCCGGGCAGGTTATTGAACTTCCTGAAGCCAGATAAGTGATAATAGAAATCCCTGCTCAATCCCCGGCAGGGATTTTTTTCTTAATTTTTCTGAATAGAAAAGCAAAGGAATAATATAGACCCAGTGTAACAGGCACAGTTATCATTATCCACACAATAATTCCCTGCAGATTGGCAAGCCATAAAACTTTCAGCGCGTATATAAATCCTTCATCAAAAAGCTTTTTTATACCTTCAAATGTGAGCCCCGATGCCTGGCTGCCGGTAATAAATTCCCCTGCTTTAATAAACGGTATATAAAACAGAAGCTGAAGCGGGTATGCGATATAGTTTACCAGCTGAATGGCCAGAAGGTTAAGATCAAAGCGCAGTGCTATGACTGCACAGATTGCTGTTGATACGCCAACCAGGGGAATTATGCCTATGATGAAACCAAGTGCAACAGATATGGCGAGTTTTTCAGGTGTTATGCCCTGTTTCAGCAGCTCGATGAATGGTGTGACAAACCTGTTTTTGATAGAGGTGATCAAAGTTTTTTAAATCCCTTTTTGAGCATCTCGGCATCGAGAGAAAGCGTGAGCATGTTTTCTATGGTCAGGTCGCAGCTGTCGCTTTCATCAAGTTTATTCAGCTTGACGGATTTAATGTAGCCTTTGCATTCGTGACACGCATCAATCCTGTAACGTTCATTTGTCTCATCTGTGAAATATTCAAGCCTGCTCTTCTCTTCGTTTCCGCAGGATATACATGCAAGCCTCCTGTACATCCACGTGTTTTCACATAACTGGCAGTGAAGGTAGCGCTTGTTTTCTTTTTCGCCCAGGTAAAGACCCATGTCGGGGTAGTATCCGCAGAATGGGCAGCTCTGTCCACCGTATATTTCCGGGTCAGGTGTATAATGCTTTTCCCTGACAGCGGTAAAGAATGGCTTCAGCCAGTTTATTATTACAAAAATAAATTCGTCAGTCCCTATCCGCGATGATGATGCTATGGTCCCGATTTTTGCAGGATCGTTTTCAAGCAATGCACAGATTATCCGGTCTATTGTATCGCTGGAACTGTTTATGTTTTCAAGAAGATGCGTCAGGTCCATTCCGGGATTGTGTTTTTTTATTACAGCGCATAACTCTCCGCAGTCGTTTGCTAAAAGTTCACGAACGGCAATGCCGGTTGTTATGGATTTAAGGAACATATCGGCATCCGTACCGGATTCTATTTCAGGGAACGGGCTGTATCCGGTCCACCTGGTGTAGGCGGCAAACTGGAAATCGAATATGCCTGAATAGAAATCTATAGAGTCAGGTTTAAGTATCCCCTGTTCCCTGAGTGTCGTTATGTTTTTTTCAAGGTTAAGTTTATGGTTCTGCATTGTTTTTTCCTGATATTAGTATGGCTGCAGTGTTACTTGCAGGATTGACTTACGGTATTTCCGGAAGTTGTGTGCGGCAATGAGTGTGCCGGAATCCGTATATAAATTCAGTTTACTATTTTTTATCGCGAGTTATTAATCAATAAGAATACTGCTTCGTGATACGATAAAATTCATTCATTTCGTATTTACGGTAATCAAATGTTTAATAGACTTTTTGCAAAACTCCTTTTTGAGATTGGCAGGATTGCCCACTTCGAAGCTACTCAGTGCAGCGCCTTCGGGGCTTTTTTCGGGAGCTTTGCCCCCGGCCATAGTTTAAAAATGAGAAAAACAACAGGTCTAATAAAAAAGGGAAGGCCTGGGCCTTCCCTTTGAATTTTCTGTAAGTATTATATTTTTATACAGACATCTTTTTTGAAACTTTAAATGCAGCTTTCTTGAGCATCTTGTTGCGGAATGTAAAGAGGTCAAGGAGTGCATACATGTTGTGTATCTCGTTAACTGCGTGCTGGTCAATCGGTTTGGGATCCACTTCCAGACCATATTTTTCCGGGGAATCCTTGAGTATTGTGATTACTCCAAGACCGCCGAACTGATCCAGACCGTATATACTTGCTTTTGGAAAGTCAGCTTTAACCTTTGCAAGCCTTTCCTGTGCCTTTTTAATAAGCGCAGGCCTGGGGCCGTATGTCAGCGCACCCATGGGGCATACCTTGGCGCATGCAGGCACAGCGCGTTTGTTCACTGTACATGCGTGGCATTTGTATGACTTGTATCTCTTGAGTGGCTGCTCTGTGCCATACTGTGAAAGGTCCTGGTCAAGAACATGCGGTACGTTATATATACATGCGTTTTCACATGCGCCGCACCCGATGCACCTCTCCTGGTCGATAACTGTCCACCCGTCGAGTTTGTATATGGCCTTTTCAGGACAAACGGTTTCGCAGTTTGCCTTTGTGCAATGGTAGCACTTTTTATGCATGATAGTCCATACCGGGTGTTCGCGGTCGGACATGTCTACATCGAAAAATTTTACATGGTTGAATGTTACGGCCGTGAGTTCTTTCGGATTTGTGTATTCCGGGCCCGCAAAAAAACGTGCGTCTTTTTCTGCCGGAAGATTGTTCCACTGCTTACAGGCCACCTGGCATGCACGGCATCCTGAGCATTTAGTTGTGTCTACGAGAAATGCATTTCCGCTCATGTTATGCCTCCTTTTTTATGTTTACAAGAAATGCCTTGAATTCAGGGATCATGGTGTTGGCATCCCCGATTGATGGTGTAAGCATGTTACATGCGTCACCTGATACTCCGCATCCCGCGCCGAAATGCCAGATCATACCTACCATTTCAACAGTTTTGCCCTGTACCTTCATTGGCTGAACCCTTTCGGTTACCAGTGCATATGCGCTTACAGAACCCCTTCCGTTATAGATGGTTACCTTGTCGCCTGTTTCGATCCCTTTTTCCTTCGCAAGTCTGGGGCTTATTTCACAGAACATATCAGGAACCAGCTCTGCAAGCCAGGGAAGGTTACGTGTCATTGCGCCTGCCTGCCAGTGTTCAACAACCCTGTACGAGGTGCCGATGTATGGATACTGGGTTGAACTTCCGAACTGGCCTTTTACTCCTTCCATGATGAGAGATGCCGGGTTGACCTTCTGAGAATTGAAAGCGTTTGTTACAGGGCTTTCCATAGGCTCGAAGTGCTCGGTGAACGGGCCGTCTGTTGTTGCGCTGGAGAAGAGTTTCACAACACCTTCAGAGTTCATGATAAATGGATTCTTCTGCGCAGGTCCGAATTTGGGGCCGCCGTCAACGATGTCCCCCTTCCACTTGCTGCCGGTCCATTTGATAACAGGGCGTTTGGGATCCCATGGTTCACCTTTACGGTTTACTGCTGCGCGGTTGTATATGATACGGCGGTTGAGAGGCCAGCACCATGACCATTCAGGGTACATGCCGATTTTGCCGAATCCTTCATCAAGCCCGCGGCGTTCCATCTGGTTGTCGTCAGTGTAGCTTCCGCAGTAGATCCAGCATCCGCTTGCGGTAGATCCGTCATCCTTGAGGTCCATGAAGGATTCCATCTGCTTCTTGTCTTTTGTTGTATAGCCGTTGATCTCTTTGGCAACGATCCGCGGATCAGCCTCGTGGTGCCCTTCATGCCTGTAGTTCCAGTTGGCATTGAGAATAGGATCGGGGAATTTTCCTCCCTCTTTTTTATAGAGGTCGCGTATTTCAAGGAAGAGTTCGTCGATAATATCAAGGTCTGATTTTGCTTTGCCTGGAGCGTTGACAGCCTTGTACCGCCACTGTGCCCATCTGCCGGAGTTGGATACGCTTCCTTCTTTCTCTACGGATGAAGCCGCAGGAAGGAGGAATACCTCTGTCTTGATATTTTTGGGATTTACACCTTTGCGTTTCCAGAAAATTGAAGAATCAGTTTCCCACAGGTCAACAGCAACCAGCCAGTCAAGTTTTTCCATTGCCTGCACGCTTCTGTTGGCGTTAGGCCCGCCTACTATGGGGTTGGTACCCATATAGAATGCGCCCTTGATTATACCCTTGAGCATATCCTCGAAAACAACCATGTAGGGAGTGCCTTTGCTTGATTTTGGCAGGTAATCGTAGCAGAAGTCATTTTCTTTCTTTGCTGCGTCGCCGAACCATGCCTTGAGCATGCTTACAAGATACTTGGGACGTTCCTTCCACCAGTTGATGCTCATGGGGTCCTGGGTCTTGGGTGTTGTCTCGTTATACTTGGCAAATGTCGGGTGAAGTTTTGTGTTAGGTGCAGGAAGATATCCCGGCAGAAGATGGAACAGCAGCCCGTGGTCTGTTGATCCCTGAACGTTTGATTCACCGCGGAGTGCGTTGATCCCGCCGCCTGCGAGTCCCATGTTGCCAAGGAGTGTCTGCAGAATTGCCAGAGCACGAACGTTCTGCGTACCTACTGTATGCTGCGTAATACCCATGGCATACATTACTGTCGCAACTTTATCCTGTTTGCATGTCGATCCGATCAGTTCTGCAACTTTAGCTATTGTGTCTTTTGGGCAGCCTGTAACGGACTCTACCTTTTCAAGTGTGTACCTGCCGTAGTGTTCTTTCATGAGCTGGTATACACACCTGGGGTCCTTGAGGGACTTGTCCTGTTTGGGGACTCCCTTGTCGTCATTCTGATATGTCCAGGTCTTTTTATCGTATGCCCTTTTCGCTGTATCGTATCCGGAGAAGAGGCCGTTATTAAACTTGTAGTCAGGATTAACAAGATAAGAGGCATTTGTGTATTCAACTACATATTCTTTCTGGATCATATCCTTCTGTAGAAGGTAATTGATTATACCGCCGAGAAACGCCAGGTCGGTTCCGGGACGTATCTGTGCGTAAAGATTTGCAAGTGAAGCTGACTTGGTTACGCGCGGATCAATAACAACCATTTTTCCGCCGTTTTCCATGGCTTTCTGTACCCATCTGAATGATATGGGGTGGTTCTCTGCTGGATTACATCCAATAACGATTACTACGTCTGCGTTTTTGATGTCAATCCAGTGGTTGGTCATGGCACCACGACCGAAAGAAGCCGCCAGACCGGCGACTGTTGCGGAGTGTCAAATCCGCGCCTGGTGTTCGAGGTATGAGACTCCAAGTAACCTCTGGAATTTTGACAGAGCATAGCACTCTTCATTATCAAGTGCAGCACCGCCGAAGCTGGCTATACCATTTGTTCTGTTTACGGTAACAGCGCCTTCTTTGTCCTGGAAAGTTGCATCACGGGTATCTTTTACCCTGCGTGCGATTTTTTTAATCGCTTCTTCCCATGAAATCTCTTCCCAATCGGTTCCGCCCGGCCTTCTGTACTGTACTTTTTCAAGACGGCGTACGTTTACGCCAACCTGGTACAGGGCAGCGCCCTTGGAACAGAGTGTTCCCTGGTTTATGGGGTGATCAGGGTCACCCTCGATGTTGATTATCTTTCCGTTACGGGTGGAAACGATAAGACCGCATCCGACGCCGCAGTAGGGGCAGATAGTTGTGCTTTCGCTTGCGCCTTTCAGTTTGTTAGAACCGGTACTACAACCGGAAAGGAAAGACGCACCTCCCAAAAAGCTCCCGGCGGCAGTAGCACCGGACAATTTGAGGAAATCTCTTCTGGTAACAGGCATGAATATCCTCCCAAATTTATATATATGTATGTTTACTAATGATCGCATTAGCAAATATGTGCGATGTATGGGATTAAAGAAATTTGCTCTTTAATATGTATTTCTGTTCTGCCCGTATAAGCGACTACGCGCCACAGGGCCTTTGAGTCATAGAGTTGCTCCACTTTTTCTTTTATTCTATAAATAGCATAATACCTTCAACTGTTAGTCAACAAATATATATTCTTTATCTGTTTTTTTCTGAGGGATGGATATCATCCGGGGCCGGCAGTTCCTGTGCCCGTGAATTATTAACTTCGCCAGTCAGAGTCGGGATATAGCATTTTCAATAAGCGAAAGGTTGAACCCGAGAATTACCCTGTCGCCGATTATAAAAACAGGTGTGGGGAATGGTTCATCTTTTTTTGAATATCTTCCCTCTTTTCTGTAGTATGGAATCCCTTTTTTTACATAGAATTCATATGTATCCCGGTCATAGTAAACAAATTCTTTTGTTCCCGCTTTCTTTGCTATCGCCTCACATTTGCTGTTAAGTACATTTATATTTTTTGTGACCAGTTTGTTGTTTTCGTCAACAATCCTGTATGCCACAATCGTAAGGTCTTCGTATGCCCAGGATGACCCGTCCCTGATTTTTTCCGGTTTCTTGAAGTGGTTCTGTGCGCGCCTGCATGATTCGCAGTTCTCAGCATAGAAATAGTATATGGTTTTTTTCTTCCCGGCGGCATTGATCATGTCGCCGCTGAGTGATACGGATAAAACTGCTGCGATTATTAATATATGGATTTTTTTCATGATGTTTTCTCTCCTATTTTTCCTTAATCATTTCAGAGCCTTCAGTCCATCCCGCAGGGCAGAGACCTCCGCCTTTGCGTATGGCAATGGCCGCGTCGAGTTTTCGCAGGAGCTCACCGCTGCTGCGGCCCATGGAGTCGTGGGTGAATTCTGCCGCCACGATCCTCCCATCGGGGTCAACGATAAACGAAGCCCTTATGGCAGTGCCGGTCTTCTCGTTGTAGACTCCAAGTGAGCGGCTGAAATTCCCGTTGCGGTCAGAGAGCATGGGATACTTCACTTCTTTGAGCAGAGGATTCTCCTTCTGCCATGCCATGTGTACATAGGCCGAGTCAGTGCTGATGCTGAAGATTTCGGCACCGTTATCCCTGAATTCCTTGTAGAAGTCTGCAAGCTCCTTCAGCTCCGTGGGGCAGACAAATGTAAAATCCGCAGGGTAGAAGAAGAGTACAATCCACTTTCCTTTGTAGTTCGCAAGGTCTATGCGCGTAATTTCGCCTTTATAATATGCGTCAAGGGCCATCCACGAAATTTCTTTGCCTATAATGGTGTTTCCGTAAAGGTCGCCAGCCTGGCTGTTTTTGTCTCTGCCGGCCTGGACCGATACAGATATAATGCAGAGCGCGATTATTAGATAAATCTTTTTCATATAGCATCTCCTGGCAAAGGAAATCCACTGTTCGTGGAATTATTTCCGGAACAGTTTTATTGTGTTATTAATAGTATAAATCCGGCAATATTAATCAATTGTTTTTTCGGCAGGAATCATGGCCAAGCGAAGCATAAACGGTCAGCTGTTTTTATGTTTCCATTCGATAGCATATTTAATCAGGTCCGGGCCGCTGGTGAGATTCAGCTTTGCCTTGATGCGGAGTTTATGGGCCTCGACGGTTTTTACGCTTATGTTCATGTCGCGCGCAATGTCGCTGCTCTTTTTGCCCGCGGCGACATATTCGAAGACCTCGAACTCCCTGTCGCTCAGGCTCTTGATCTCCGCCTCTTCATCAGCCGGTTTTTCGTTGGCTATGCTGCTTATGAGTTTGGATGTTATGTTCTCGCTCAGGTAGAGCTTGCCCGAAAGAATTGTGCGTATGGCCCTGACTATGTTGTCAGTCAGGTCACTCTTCATGATATAACCTTTGGCGCCTGCTTTTATGGCCCTCTCGGCATAGAGGTTTTCGTCGTGCATCGATAGCACCAGTGACAGGACTTTCGGATAACGTTTCTTCAAACCCTTTATGAGGTCTATGCCGTTTGTTGTGCCCTTGAGAGATATGTCAACTATAACAAGGTCAGGGGTATCGGATTCAATGGACTTGACTGCAGCCTCGGCATCCTGCACCGACCTGATGACCTTCATGTCATCCTCCCTGTCTATGATCTGTTGTATGCCGTTGGCCACAATGGGATGGTCATCAACTATTACTATCCTTGCGCTGCCGTTATTTTTTGATGTCATTGTTACGCTCCTTTGAAAGGGAGATCCGTTCCCGGTTGAAAGTTACCCTGACAGTCGTGCCATGCAGGGGTGAACTGCTTATTTCAAGAATTCCGCCTATAGACCGGGCCCTGTACTTCATGATTTCTATGCCGGCCCCGGGGGAATTGAGCGCCCCGCTGTTCATGCCCGAACCGTTGTCCGATATTGTCATGACATAGAGGCTGCTGTCGGGGTGAATTGTGATGAGTATCTGATCGCATCCCGAGTGTTTTACGGAATTGACAACTGATTCAGTTATTATATTGTACAGCTCGCCGATTACCGATTCGTCGGTTATCCTGACCTCCGGGCTTATGAATGTAGTACACTGCAGCCCGTAATACTTGTACATCATTATGCTCGCGGCATCGAGCATCTCCTTCAGGTCAAGCCCCTGGTTTTTGAAGGGGATCAGGCCGTGGGAGAGCCTGCGCACGTCCCGCATCATCTCTTTAACGGATGTTTCGATCTCGACAAGTTCAGCCGCAGTATCGGGTGATATCCCGCGTATCCGGTCAGAGAGGAGTTTGAGGCGTATGTCAATGGCCAGCAGGTCGTGGCCAAGTTCATCGTGAAGGTTGATGCCGATCTTTTTTCTCTCCTGGGATATTACCTTGAGGATTTTGGCCTCAAGCTGTACCCTTTCGGTTATGTTCTGGGAATTGAAGAAAACACCGGTGATCTCGCCATCATCGCTTTTGTTTGGGTGAAGGATTATTTCGAAGAGGCAGAGATCTTCCCTGTTTTTTATCCAGACCTCCATGCGTGAATCCCTGCCGGCAAGGGTCTGGTTAAAGCTTCTGAAGAAATGCTCGCTTCCGGCACTCACCCTGTTTTTGAAAATTTTCGCAAATCCGGGACCTTTGCCTTTGGCATGGCGTCCCATGAAATTTCTGCGGAAGGATTCATTGTAGAACTGGAGCGTGCCGCTGCGGTCAAAAAATGCCAGCTGGCCTGTTGATTTCGACACTATCCTCTCGGAAAGCTCAAGCTGCGAATGGATGGCTTTTTTTTCAAGAAGGCTTACTATGAGTTCGCCAACCGCAACCAGCAGGGACTTCAGCTCTTCCGTAAACGAAGTTATCTTTTTTACAGAGCTCAGCCCCAGGTATCCGGTGATCCTGCTGCCGCTGCATAGCGGAATAAGAAGCAGGGATTTTATTTTTCTGCTGAAAATTTTTTCCGGGCCGGAGTGGGGCATGTGCCGCACCGTCGTAACATCCGGGATCATTATCGGCGTGTTTTTCCGGGAGTTCTGCCATGTCTGCGGCAGGTCCGATGTCTTGACCGAGTAGATGCCGGGTGTGAATCCCCTGCGTGACCATTCATGGTGTATGGCAAGTTCGCTCCTGTCATCATTGTAAAGAATAACGGTGCAGCGTTCAACTCCGGCGTATCTTCCTATAAGCGAGAGAAGTTTTTTCAGGTGAAGGTTAATGCCGTGCACCGGGATGTTGATCGATTCAAGCGCAAGGCTGTTTATGAGGCGTTCAAATCCCGCCAGGGGTGTTTCGGGGCTGAGTTTTGTCATATCTCCCTGTCGATTGCGGTTCCTGACATGGCGTTCACAGGGCAGGCCGCGCGGCACAGCCCGCATGCAACGCACTTGCCCGGGTCAAACACGACCTCCATGGTCTCACGGTTTATTGAGAGGGCATCGACCCGGCAGACGGCAGTGCATGCGCCGCAGTGGACACAGCGGGTATCGTCCCTTCGTATCATGTCGGCCAGTACCTGTACTCCGACCCCTTCATCTGTAAAATAGGTGATCGTTTTATTGATCTGCTCATCGGTGCCCCGCAGCTCGAGTATGAGGCGGCCTTCAAGCTTGGGAAGTATCTTTGCTTCGAGTACATTGAATATTATGTCAAAATCCCTTGCTATGCGGTATATGATCGGTTTGTACATGATCTCTTTTCTGAAGATTAGCAGAACATTAACTGATTTCATCGTGACCTCTGAATATTAGTCTTGTTGTTTTTAAACTGGGGCCGGGGGCAAAGCCCCCGAAAAAGCCCTTCAGGGGCTCTCCTGCCATCGCAAAACGAAGTTTTGCACCAGGCTCATAGTTTATGATATTTAAATCCATCCTGCGAATATATAATGCAAGAAATTAATCAGTAATAATTCCCAAATATATATTTTAGTGTAAAAAAAAATTGTATGCCCCCGCCTTCGGCGGCGTGGGCAATAGTCCAGATTCTGTATCGGACATGAACCTGTGCATCCGCCGCCTTCGGCGGCGGGGGCAATAGAGCTTTATTTACTTGTAAAAAAGTTAAGGAATAAATACTGAAAATTAATTGAATTTTACCTGAATCATTCTCCCGGAGGAGCGAGCTCAACCTCGCCCTGGAGTGCGATCCTGTCCCTGAATACGATGAGCCCGCCGGTCACGCCCTTCACCGAGAGCCCGGCCTCAAGTGCCGTTTCCATGTCGCTTTCCGTCTGCACCATGTTGCACACCATGGTTGCTGCCGCATCTGCAACGGCGGCGTCTGCCGCTATCATGGTGACAGAATCAGCCCTGCCGAAGCTGAGCGAATGCCCCAGCCTGGGCGATGATGTGCACACGCCGCAGGGTGTCTGCTCCGGGTATATTTTTATGGCCAGGTTGTCTTTGAAGTATACGTTGTTCACGTAAATGGCCATGATCTGCGGTTCACGCAGTGAGAGCCAGATGTCGCCGCCGTTTTCCACGATGACCATTGATGAATGCTTCAGCAGTTCCCTGCCCACAAATTCCGCCACTGCGCCTGCCACAGCGGCCATGGGGCCCGTACCTGTAAGTTCAGAGGCGGTGTACATCATGGCGGCGATTCCGGGGCAATGCGGGGGCCGCGGTACGGGCGAAAGGGAGTAGAGGAAATCGCGGTTGCTGTTTATGTGCGCGTCGAGTTCTTCGCGTATCTGCGCTAGCCTGGCGTACGCGGCTTCTTCTAAATTATCATCGGCGATTATGTGCAGGTCCGAGGTATGGAGCTTTACGTTAAAGGCGCACCCCGAGGATGGGGACGTGTTCCTGTAGAACCTGCGGTCGTGTCTCATCTACTTCTTGTTGTATGGTGCGGTGGGAAGCTGTATCTGCGGCACGCCTATGGTGAACCCGTGCTCCACCCAGTCTTTCAGCATGCCTGCGATCTGCTTAGCCTTCGGGTAGCTCGATAGCGGCGCTGACGGGACCCTCTTTCCGTTAATTTCGACAAAACCGGATTTAAGCTCAGCATAGGTCACCTCCTGGATTGTCCGTGGTGAACCATCGGGATACTCGTAGCCATAGTCTATGACCGGGGCTTTTATGTCTTTGTCAGAAAGCCCGGTGAAAAAAGCAAGCTCCTCATTTAATATGGGGATTGGGATACCGATGCCCACCATGAGCGAGCAGCCGTAGCCTGTAATCGCAGCGCCCCGGATGAAGTCAGTGCTCATCTGTTTCATGTCGCCTGTGACTGCAATAGTTCCCGCACCGCCTGTTACCATGCCGTTTCCGTCACGGTCCGAATCGGGCGCGTGCTGTGTGCCCTGCCAGGTTACAGCGCCTGTGGCGCCGCCCAGGAATATCTTCGTGCCAGTGCCGATTGTCCAGTAGTAGGGGTCGTTCAGCAGGGGGCTCAGTTGTCCGGCGCTGGAGTAGGTGATGTTGCCCATGTCGGGCTTCAGGATGCCCATATAGGTGTACTTGATTTTTTTCGACAGGTTCACTGCCGTGTTGTAGTTCTGGTAGGCGTTCCTGGGATTGTAGAGGAATGCGTTCCTCAGGTCGTTTATGGTTATGGTTTTTTCGTAATCCTTGAGCGGGTAGCAGTCCGTGCCGTAGCTCTTAGCGCGCAGTTTAACAGGCCTGCCCGCGATTAAATCCTCGATGACATGCCCCCCTCCGTAGGAGAAGGAGCCGGGGTGAACCATGTTAAGCGGATCATCCTCCTTTACCTGCGTTGCTCCGATAAAGCAGTCGACTGCCGCAATCCCGCCGTATGCCTCAACGTCGTTCAGCCACACCTTTGATGCGCGGATTTTCGGTTTTGTGTGCCCGAAATTGAGAAACGCGCCGGACGAACACATGATACCGAATGTACCGGTTGTCACCACATCGACCTTTTCGAATGCTTTCTTTACGCCTTCACTTTTTACTATGGAAGGCATCTGGTCGGCAGTGACAACTACGGCTTTCCCTTTGCGGATTTTATCGTTAATCTCGTCGTAGCTTTTCTTTATTTCGGGGGAATCCATCTGGCGCTCCTGAATTATTACGTGTATATTTCTGCTGGTATTACTCTGACATTATGAATAAAACAGCGCTTATATCTTCAACTATTTTTTATTCCTTTCATAATAAGGGTATACATATAATTATAAGTTCTCCGCTCGCCGGTGGCGCGCGGATACAACCTGTCAGTACATTTGGTATTGTTGTACCGTCAGCCGTGCGCCGATGGTTCGCGGGGAACCAGAGGTACGCAAACAGCATATGGATGACCGTTAACCGCGTGCCTGTGGCGCGCGGAAACAAAAAACCAATTTATGAATGATATAAGCTTTAAAAAAGCGGTATTTTTTTATTATCCATGGTTTTTATAATGGTTGACCACAGGTAATTATGGAGTTAAATTGATCAGGTTAGTTATCTTGTGTATTGTATAAACACCGGGCTTGCGGGTTAGCCTGCCAGGGCCTGTTTTTCAAACCACAATCAAGAGGGTAATAATGAAAAAATTAATTTTAACTGTTGCAGGAGTTCTGATTTTAACCTCTGCTCTCATGGCCCAGACAGCCGGGGATACGGAATCCCTGGTCTCTTCGGATGTGCATGTGTTTGCCAAAACCAGTAACATAGGGAAATTTCTTAAAACAGTAAATTTCATCGTTAACAAGCTGCTGGATGAACAGACCAGGAGCCAGCTGCTCCAGGGGAGAAACGAGTTCAAGGATAAGACAGGCGTTGATTTTCTTGATGAAGCATCGCTGAAGAAAAACGGCATCGATACGGGAAGGCCCTTCACATTTACAATTTTCCAGAGCGTGAATTACAAACAGGTCATACTGATGTTTGTTCCCATATTCAACGAGAAGGAGTTCCCTGCAAAGTTCAACGCGATTCTGAAAAAGGCATCGTCCGGAGATGGCAGCTTCACAACACAGAAGACCACTTACAAGGATATAACGATATACCAGGTTGCGCCGGACCTTTTTACCGCGGCCTTTAACGGCTACTTCCTCATGGGCACCACCGGTGAGATTGTGCAGAGGGCCATTGACCTCAAGGGCGATAACAACGACGCGCTCATACTCGACGAGAATTTTAAAAATTATCTCGAAGCAGGCAAGAACAAGCTCGACATAAACCTCTACTATTCGCGCGGGTTTATTGAATCCATAAACAACCCCTACGGCGGAAACGGATACGGTTTTTTAAGCAATGTTGCCGGCTTCATGCTCACGCAGTACGGCGAAACCGATGGAGACAATCCCTATGACGCCATTCAGTATATGTCAATTGGCGTGGGCCTTGAAGGCAAAAAGATAAAGTCTAACTGTTTCTTCAGGGTAACGGAGGGCAACAAGGAGCTGGATTCTGCAATGGGCATGCTCAGGTCCGGTGTCGCAGAAAAGACCCTGGGTGTGAGCGGCGCTGATACAACGATCGCAATCGGCATTGATTTCAACAGGCTCGAAGAGATGTGCAAGAACGAGAGCCCCGACTGCGCGCAGTACGGATCATACAAGGAGAGTTTCAAGCAGAGCACGGGGATAGATTTTAAAAAGGACTTCATTCCGAATTTCGGCGGGGTGATAAACCTCATAATGATTGATTCGGGAGGGGCTAACGGTATGGGCGACATACTCCTATACCTGCCCATGAATGAAGAGA
Source organism: uncultured Leptospirales bacterium (assembly GCA_964440335.1). Lineage (GTDB taxonomy): Bacteria > Spirochaetota > UBA4802 > UBA4802 > UBA5550 > JAAYBQ01. The sequence goes on along the minus strand of CAYTSF010000071.1, from coordinate 3,025 downwards.
AAAAAACCGAGGCGATGTGGAACAAGCTGAAGAAGGTAACACAGGACCAGTACGGGCCGCAGAAGATGTTCGGCGAGGAGAAGATCGACGGCAAAAAGGCCTTCTGGTTCTCTGATTATTCAGGGATGAAATACTATGTTGCCTTTGATGCTGATGGTTTATACTTTTCGAACAGCGCAGCGCTCATTAAGACGGCCATGAAGAGCGACACGCTGAACAAGTCCGGGTCGGGCATGTCAAAGATCGTGAACAGCAACTCCTTCATCCTCATTAATATCAAAAAGAGCATGCTGCTTCAGCAGCTCGTAGCCATGTACTCGGGCAACCCCATGATGGGAGGGATATTCTCAGGGCTGGGCGAGATTACCCTTCATGGCGAGAAGACCGGGGGCGGCATATCCATTGATCTTGATGTGGAGTTGAAAGGAAAATAATACAGGATGAGGCACGTATTCGGCCCGGTAAATTCAAGGCGGCTGGGGCGGTCTCTTGGAATAGATATTGTTCCGTATAAACTTTGTTCTTTAAACTGCGTCTACTGCGAGTGCGGAGCCACAACCGCACTGACCAGTGTCGTGAGGGAATACGCCGCAGCAGCAGATGTATGTGCAGAGATAGACGCTGTGCTGGCAGACTCGCCTGAACTTGATGTGATCACCTTTTCAGGTTCAGGTGAGCCAACGCTTAACAGCTCCATCGGAAGCATAATCAGTCACATAAAAACAAAATACCCGCAATACAGGGTAGCAGTGCTCACCAACAGCACAACCATGAACATCGACAGCGTCAGGCGCGGCATACTCGCCGCAGACATGATTTACCCTTCACTCGACGCGGTGAGCGACGACGTATTCGCAAAAATCATGAAGCCCGCTGCAGGGATAAGTCCCGGAGATTTAATCGAGGGCCTTGTTAAACTCCGCGCGGAGTACAGGGGCATAATCTGTCTCGAGGTGTTCATCGTACCGGGATTTAACGATACTGTGCAGGAGCTCTCGCTGATCCGCAGTGCGGCAATGCGCATTGGCCCTGACGAGGTGCACCTTAACAGGCTTGACAGGCCGGGCTCAGAGCCATGGGTGCAGCCGGTCAGCGACACCAGGATGGATGAGATCAGAACATTCCTGGCACCGCTTAACGTAAAGGTAATCGGGAGAATGCCGGGTGATACGCATTCGCTTCCTGACAGCAGCGATCTCGGGAACAGGGTCCTGGGCGCGCTTGGTGAAGGAAGGGAGGATGTGGAGGAGATCGCTTCGGTGCTGGGCGTGCGCGTGGTGGATGTTATACGTGTATGCGAAAGGCTTGTTGCTGCGGGCGCGGCCTGTAAAATCCCCGCTGAAAAAGGGAGCCTTTACAGGCCGTTTTGATTACTATCTTGCCTTGATGAACTCAACCTCCGCAGATGTTTCACCGCCACCCGGCTGCTGGTAAAGCATGTAAAGTCCCCTCAATGCGAAGTTCCCGTCTGCTGCGGCTGGTATCCTTCCTGAAAGCATCTGGCCGTCAACTGTGAGGCTGGCGAACTTGCCGTCATCGGATGAAAGCTCGTAGTTGTGCCATTCCGATGTGCGTATGGGTATGCCCCGGCCGTTTACATCGATCTTCTCACTGTCGAGCCTGATATAATAAACTGCGCCCTGGTCTATGGAGTATGCCAGGAGCGTTACCGGCGCGCCCGAGATGAACCTTGCGCGGACTATTATCCTGAATGACCGCGTGGTGTTTATGCGCGTGAATAGCCCGGTTATCCCTGTTCCCTTCGAGTTGTAAACCAGGGTGTTGCGGTCGAGCTGTTTCCTGAAAATGACAGCGCTCCTGTCTGCACCTTCTACATGGGCCCATTTTTCAGGGGTGTTGGAATCGGTCCACACCGCGAAAAAGTCCTCCATCCCCCATGCCTCGATGTTGTTGGCAACTGCAAGCGCCTGGATGTCCACCGGTTTCAAAAACTTTCCGAATATCCATCCACGCTGCCCCTTCAGTGTGGATACCCTGTACCAGTAGTCGCGCGTGTCGCCCACCTGCATGGTGTCCATAGACTTTTCGAGCTGTATCAGTATCTCGTCCTTTACGGTTTTGCCTGCAAGGGCACCGTTGAGTCCCGGCGAGTTGCGCATGTTCACTCCGTCGCCAACAGACGTGTATATCCGTGTGACCTCCTGGCTTGTGGGGAACCTTAGCGCATAACCGAGTATTATGTTTTTCAGGAACTCCTCGCTGTTTGTGCCAAGAGGCGCGCCATCGCGCATTGCGTCAAAGATCATTGTCACGATCTGCGGCACGTATGTGGAGTTGGGGTATTTTTTATAGAATTTTTCCATGAAGTCGAAGAGGCGCGCGGGTTCAACGGCGCGTATTTTTTTTAACTCGTAGAAGTCCAGGTCTTCGATGTACTGGCTGCCGCGGTACCTGGACACAAATTCATTGTAGAAAAGACCGCGCGGTATTATGCGGCTTCTCTTCGACGCGGCAACAAATTCCAGGTCGCCGCCGGTCTTTGCGTTTGTCTTTGCAAGTTTTGCCGTGATCTTCTGGTATGCTTTTTCGTATTCGGGTTTGTCGCGGTTTTCGAGCGATGCTTCAGCCAGTTCATCGTCGTAATCCTCCTCGAGCTCTTCAGCAAGCGAGTTGATGGACTTGCACCTGTAGTAGTGGATCTTTTCGCTCTCATCGTACCCGGCTGTTTTAATAAGGCTGTTGAGCATTACGATTGCGTCGATGTAGTCGCCGCCCTCGTATTCGCTGATTGCCTTTTCAAGGGTGTCGCCCCTTGTGGCAAGATAGATCACTCCTGTTATGAGCATTATCCCTAAAATAATAGCGCCGATTATTGCGGATTTTTTCATGTGTTGAATCTCCGGTGATTAAGTTTCTATCAGCAGCATTAACTGTCGGCCCCCTGTCCCCCGGAGGGGGCATGATTTCCTTAACAATTTTTGCTGTACTGATTCAATGTTAAAAATATATCAGCATTAGACTTGTTTCCAAACTGGCGTTTGATACCTTCAGAAAGCCTGAAGGG